>CAYTTI010000100.1:0-4519 GCA_964440675.1 uncultured Coriobacteriaceae bacterium | reverse complement strand
AAGGTTTTTATTCGTGAGGACGGGGGATTTACTTCGATAGCGGTGGTGCTTGCACTTTTGCTGAGCCTTACGCTGGCGTTTAGTGTTGTTGCTGCAGGGTGGGTAAGCGCGCGCTCTGCAGATGTACAAGAGGTAGCTGACGCGGCTGCACTTGCGGGTGTCAATGTGGTTGCCTCGTATGCAACGATAGCCCAGGTGTGTGATGCCATCGTGCTCAGTATGGGGCTCACTGGCATTTTGAGCCTAGGCGTAGGTCTTGTCACCGCTGTCATTCCCGGGCTTTCTTCTGTGGGTCTTGCTGCAGCTGAAATGGGATCTAGTATCTTATCTGCACGCCAGAAATTCTCTTCCAGTGCCACACAGGGGCTTGCAACGCTTGAGCAGGCACTACCGTTTTTAATCGTGGCTAACTCGATGGCTGTTGTTGAAGCGAACGAGCAAGGTGATATTACCTATGTTGGCTGCGCTATTCCGTTTCCTGTTAGCTCACAGTCGGAGCTTGATGTAGACGTTGATGTATCAAGCACAGAGCTCGAGGAGCTTACCGAAGCAATGGGGGAACTTTCGGATGAGGCAGAAATTGTTCAACAAGAGGTAGATGACGCACTCTATGAAGGGTGGCTTGCAGACTGTGGGGATACGCCACGCTGTATGCGCGAGAGAGCCGGAAGCCTCGCTGGTTTAAGTGACATAGAGAATCCCAACTATGTGAGCCCGAGTGACTGGACCTTTGGAGCGGCACTTGAGCGGGCGCGTAGCTACTACGCTGCTCGTGTGGCACAGGAAGTGCCGGAGAACAGCTCTCTTGAAGCACGTGTTAACTCTGCGATACGTCTGCGCTTTTATACCTATGCCCTCGAGCAGCTAAACGCTGGTTACTATATTGAGCAGGCAGATGGAAGCGTTGAGATGAGCCTTCCGAGCCTACCTCAAAACACTGAGCAAACGCGCCAAACAACCCTATATACCGATAGCGTGTGGCCTTGTACTGCCAATGAAGAAGGAAAGGTGTTACATGCTGTCTCCGATTGTCCGGGAGCGACAGGCAATGCGGCAGGTACGGAATCATTAGAGGCTCTTGATGCAGGGCGTGTTCTGAAATGTAGTGAGTGTCAATTTGATGTCGTAGATATGGGTAAGGTTGCAGCAGCTTCGACCTCTATCGATAACGGCTTTGAGCACTACTGGAAGCGTGTTGTCGAAGCCTCTGAGGACTACCAGCAGGCGCTCGAGCGCTTGGTAGAGCTACAAGAGGATATGAAAGACATTGGCGAACGTGGTGCTGAGGGTTTTGAGGAAGCTCTCGAACAAGTGACGGCAAAAAGATTCAAGCTCTGTCCTCCAGGAGCCTGGGGATGCATTTCAGTTGTGGTGCGCGGTTCGGAAACAGAAGTGCCTGCGGTGGTGCTTGGCCCTTGGGTTGCAGGACAGCAGCTACCCGCAGGAGCTGCAGTATCAGCTGCCGTACTGGCACCGGATGAAGCAGACGAACAAAATAACATCCTTTCCCGGATGCTCGACGGCCTACAACAGACAGATTTGGCTGGTAGCAGTATTGCTCAGTCGGCATTAGAAATGTGGGGAAGCTTACTCATGGCGTATGGTTCGGGAAGCGAGCGTGTATCAGAGATTTCCAGTGCAGCCTTTGAGGCAATTGGTGGCTCTTCAAATCCCATAGCTTCGTGGCTCGCAAGCCTTTTACAAGGAGTGGTGGAACAGCTTGGCCTTGAGCCGGCTGATATGCGCCTAAGAAAACCGGTGCTTACCAACACACAGAATGTGTTTACCCAGGCTGGCATCGATGAATCTGAAGAAATACGTGAGCTTATTCAAGCTCTGCCAACAGCGGGTACAGCTGAGGAACTCGCAGAAGCGCTCGACATTCCTATAGCTATCAACACATCAGATGGAACCCTAACGATAGGGGAGCTCACTATTCCAGGAACAGATATAGAAATCCCTCTTACCGTTGACATGAGCCAGCTTTTGGATGCGGCATGAACATCTTTAGATACAGCATGAACATCTTTAAATGCGGCAGGAAGCCTCTCGATGAAAGAGGTCAAATGAGTGTCGAGACGGCGCTCATGCTCCCCATCCTCATTGTGCTGGCCTTTGTTATGTCAAATGTTTTGCTGTACGTTGAGGCCTGCATAACCTTCGACCGCATTGCCTACGATGCCGTGATAAGTCAGGGAGTAGCACCTTCTGGTGAACAGAGTACCGAACATGCAGCACGTGAAATTAAGGCTTGTATTGAGGATGCTCTAGACCGTTCGTCCACCTGCAACATTGAAGTGACTGCCTCTGAGGTAGGTCGTTTGTCTGGCACAAACGATGCACTGTTTAGCGTGGTACCCAGTCTGACGAGTTATGAGTGCACCTTGTGTTTCAGCCCGTGGGGCTCATCAATACAAATAGCAGGCTTTACCTTTACCTTTCCGATACAACTTACACATACCCGCTCTTTTGTGGTGGATAGATACCGTCCAGGCGTGGTGGTTTGAATGCAGTGGTGTTTAGTACAAAGGGACGAGGCACCTTCTCTACGCTTCCCCCTGCGCGTATTGAGAACGCCGTGGCAACGCTTACGCGGCCTGTTGGGTAGCAACTCACAGGCATCTGCTGTCCTGCTTACGCGCTGTCATGCAATTCATACCTATGGGATGCGCTATCCCATAGATGTCGCCTTTCTCGATACTGATATGTGCGTGATCTTCAACATACGAAAGCTGCCAAAGAGCTCTTCGGTTTCATGTGCGCGGGCTTCCTGCGTTGTTGAGCGTCCAGCGCGAACTACGGCGTGGTTGGAAGCGGGGGAACAAATCCATATTGAAGCGCCAACACGCGACAAGAATCAACACGCGACAAGAAGATAGTAGGAGTAGAGCTATGAAACGTGAAAACGAAGCGATGAATACCAAGGTATGTCCTCGTTGCTCTGCGGTGCTCTTTGCCGACATGAACGTATGCTATGGGTGCTTGTACGACTTTAACTGGGTTTCAAAAGCACCGTCTATAGCCCAACCAGAAGCATTCGCCGCCTTACAGGGAGGTCAGTCAGTGTCAGACATGCGAGGATCCGAGACAGATAAGACAAGCGTGCTCGAAACGCTTGATGAATCAAGTGTGCTCGATGAGTCAGGCACGCCCGATGAGCTCAATAAGGTGGACGGAGCAGATGGGCCTGGCAAGCCAGACGAACTAGGTGAGCTCAGCCAGCTAGATGAAAGCGAGCAGGACATTCCCTATGACTATATCCCGACGGATGACCTTATATGTGCAAGTGACGAGGGGAGAGCTGAGTGTATAGGCGTAGCAGCCCAGCAAAACTGTAAGGTTATTGAGGTTAAGGATGCACAAGTGGTTGTTATTGTGCGGGCAAGCACATCAGAACCTCTTAGGCAGCGCTAAAGGCGAAAAGCGTGCGGCTTTGGTTCATCACCCGGTCGACATCCCAGGTCTGTGCGCTGTGTACGGTGGAATAGGGATCGTTAATAATCAGCTCACCATCATCGTTCATGCCAGTAATGACGAAAAAGTGACCCGAGGTGGTGAAATCCCCCGGCCCTACGCTACAGATAACCACATAGCCGTCGTTCAGATACCGCTCCAGCGTAGAGGCATCCGGGCTGAAGGACTCACAGCTCAGCCCTAGCTCAGCAGAGATAGCGAAGAAGAAATCGGCACCGATGGTGCCCTGATGATCCACTGCATAGCCATGTTCGGTGGCATATACTCCCATGTCGTAGGGCGTGAGCGAAGTGTCACCGGTGATGCCCATGTACACCATGGCAAACGAGGTGGGTGCACACCCGGCAGAGGCGAAGGACTGGGAACAGTACTGGGTGTACCCCCAGCGTTCGTCCCATTGAAGGAGTAGGGGCACGGTGCCCACCTCTACTTCTTCGTCGTAAGGCTGACCTTCCTTTTGGGGATAGTTATCGACAAAGCCAAGGACGAAATCGATGGACTCAGAATCATCCACCACGAGCTTAAGGAAGCGGGAAATCTCCTCGGCTGGATCATCGCCAAAGACCGTGCCAATGGTGTTGATGATATGGGCTACACGCCCGTCGGAGGCAGCAAGGGTCTCCAGCTCGGCCACGAGCTCTGCGTCTAGGTCATCGGGCACAAGCGACATGTCCGCAACCACGTCGGCATAGAGCTTCTCGTTTTCAGTTTGTTGAACCTGGCTTGCACTGTCCACTAGCGTTTGATTTGCCGCCTCAGAGTCGCCCTGACATGAGAACAGCGTGACCGCTACCACTACGGAAAGGATGGTGAGCAGAGCCGATATACCCAAACGTAACCTATGCACAATCAGCGAGAGTGCGCTACTAGAGACTCTAGCCCGCCTATTTCGAGAGGCTGAGACCCATGAGCGTCTAGACGACCGTCTGGAAGAGCGCCTGGACGACCGATTTGACGAAGCGTAGCGCGTATCAAGGTTGTCATGGGACATGCGCCTCGACAAACGCCGCTCACGGCGCCTGCGGGCAGCATCATGGGAATCTTC
>CAYTTI010000099.1:0-4604 GCA_964440675.1 uncultured Coriobacteriaceae bacterium | reverse complement strand
GGCGAAAGTCGTCAAAAAAACCAGGATAGGATTTAGCAACGCATTCTGTTCCACGAATGGTAACAGCTTGTGTTGCCTGCGTTGCAGCAATGGCTGCTTGCATGCAAATACGATGGTCAGCAGCACTTTCCACCACACCACCAGAAAAGCTTTTGACCCCTTCAATGATGAGGTCATCGCCATCAATTCTGGCGCGTCCTCCCAGTGCGTCGATGCAGGATGAAACCGAAGCAAGCCGATCGCTTTCTTTCAGGCGCAGGCGCTCGGCGTGAGAAAAGCGAGTGGTACCCTGTGCGAGCGCCGCAACGAGTGCAAGGGGTGGCACCAAATCGGGGACATTGCGTACATCGATTTCGGCGGCGCGCAAGTGGCCACCGAGCACCGTTACTGTACTTCCTGTGTAACTCACACGAGCACCGAGGCGCGCCAGTGCGCCCAAGATCGCTCGGTCGCCTTGGGAGCTTGACAGGTTGAGCCCACTCACGCTCACTGCTTTCGTGCTGATAGCTCCTGCAGCAAGCCAAAAGGCAGCGTTTGACCAGTCGCCTTCTACCTCTAGATGTCCAGCGGATGTATAGGCTGCGCTTGCTTCGACCACAAAGGTGGTGTAGGCCGTACCTTCCGCATCCGCCACATCATCCGGCTCAGATATCTCATGAACTTCGACACCGAAGCTGCGCATGACATCCTTGGTGATGTTGATGTAGGGGCGCGACTGGATAGGCTTGCTTACACGTAGGCGCACCTCTCCATCCATGAGCGGAGCCGCAAGCAATATACCGGTTATGAACTGGGAGGACACATCACCTGCAAGCTCGAACTGGCCAGCACGCAGCTTACCGGAGATGTGCAGCGGAAATGTACCTTGTTCTGAGAGTTCGCATCCTGCAGCGATCATTTCTTCATAGAGGGGGGAGAGCGGACGCTGCGCGAGCCTGCCCTGGCCAATGAAGTGCGCATTGATACCGAGTGCACCGACCACAGGGAGCATGAACCTCAACGTCGAGCCAGATTCCTTGCAATCGAGTGCTGTATGAACGTGGCCTGTTGGGCGTACAGGGTACACGACAAAGCCGTCGGAAGTCTCCTCTATATGAGCACCTATGGCGCGCAGGCACTGCAGTGTTGTATGGATATCGACTGATGAGGACGGGCAGCGAAGCTGGGTAGGCTCATCTGCCAGTGCGGCACATATCAGTGCGCGATGGGCAACCGACTTCGACGGGATGGCTGGGATAGAACCTCCCAGTTGCCCTGGTTCAACAAGGCTATCCATTGTGCTCCTTAGAAGTTGTGCAGCTTGCGCTGTCGGCACCTGTGCTCGTACAGCCGGCACACACCAGCTCGTACATGGTGTCATACGACACGAACTTTATCTCTGTCGCACCAATACGCACAGGAACAACGATGTTAAAGCCCTGCGAGCTCCGCTTCTTATCATGCATCAGGTAGCGCATCAGCTCACGGGGAGATACCTCTGTACTGGTGGGCAGTCCATAGGTCGTACAACATGCCTCAATGCGAGCGGGAACCTCGTTGGCACACCAGCCCCTGTGTGCACAGGCGCGTGCCATGCAGCACAGCCCTGCAGCTACAGACGACCCATGGCCTAAGTGGTAGTTTGATGCCGCTTCTATAGCGTGACCGATGGTGTGACCTAAGTTCAGGCTTTGCCGAAGGCCATGTTCTCTCTCATCGGCAGCTACCACATCACGCTTGATCTCAACGTTTCGCGCAACGATGTCTACGAGTTCATCTAAGTGTTGCGGATCAGCAGAAACAGGGGCGCATGACAGGCGTTCAAACAAAGCCTCATCAGCCAGGACACCATGCTTGATCATTTCACCACAGCTATCACGGAAAAGATCCGGACTGATACTTGTTAGCAGGTCTATGTCGGCAATGACAGCCTCTGGCTGCATGAAGGCACCAGCAAGGTTTTTGCCTGCTGCCAAGTTGACCGCGGTTTTTCCACCAACCGATGAGTCAACCATGGCAAGAAGCGAGGTAGGAATTTGCACCACATGGCACCCACGCAAATACAAGGCTGCAGCAAGTCCCGCCATGTCTCCCGTAACACCACCACCGAGCGCAACGATGCAATCGCCTCTCGAAAGCCGAGCTGCAGCGATATCCTCGAGCATATGAGCAAGCACGGTGAAGGTTTTGTGTTGCTCGCCAGCAGGAAAGCTCACCAAGGAAGTCACGAGACCAGAGCGCTGGAGTGCACAAGCAAGGCGCTCAGCATAGAGGTCTGCCACGATACGATCGGCAACAATGCAGGTTCTAACATCGCCCAGCAACGCCTTGATGACATCTCCCGCGTGGTCAAGTACGCCTCGGCCGATGATGACTTCGTAGCTTTTTGATGGGGTTACTACTGGTACGGTTCTTTGTACGGGCTCTGGTACGCTTGCGGGTTGTACAGGCTCTGGTATGTTTGTGGCAGTGCTCACAACAGTCCCTCCTGTCCGGCGTGCTCCTCCTGTTCGGCGCGCATATATTCATGGGACAGCGCGTTGCGTTCTGCGTTGCTCTGGCTGTCTTTATAGGACAGCGCGTTGTGCTGGGATGATGCACCTTGTGTGCTTTGTGCGGACAGCGCTTCTTGCGCACGTTGGATGGCATCGCCTTGCCGTAACAGCTCGATGAGCGTCGCTTCGTCGCGGTCATCTATTGCACGTCGAAGCTCAAGAAGGGCTTCTATCATGCTATCGAGCTCGAAGCTTAATCGGTCTGCGTTTTGCAAGAAGAGATCGCACCACATAGCAGCATTCATGTGTGCAACACGAGTAAGGTCTCGGTATGATCCGCCTGAAAATCCCAGGCGCTCCTGGTTGGTCGGGCTTTTTACATACGCATTGGCAATGGCATGAGGTAGCTGAGATGTGTAGGCAATCATGCGGTCGTGGTTTTCGGCTGTGGTGAGCGTGAGGGTGCCGAAGTGACAGCATGCAAGTAAGCTTTTGATGCGCTCTAACATGTCTGCTCGGGAAAAATCATCCATGTACGGGGCAGGACACAGCACCAAGGGTGCACCCTCAAACAAGTTAGCTCGCGCATGGGCAAAGCCGGAGAATTGCGACCCTGCCATAGGATGGGCTCCGCAAAAATCCCAGTCCTTGGTGCGTGCGAGCTCAAAGGCCACGTTACATACGGGTCTTTTGATACCGCAGGCATCGATCACGATGGCTCCAGGGCATATATCCCCTGCGTGCTCTTCCAGCCAAGCTATGCACGAATCGGTATAACTACAGAGCACGATTAACTCACAACGTGAAATGGTGTTGCTGTTCAGTTCGCCATCGACCGTTTCGACCTGCGCCAGCTCCAGGGTCGCGCCCGTGCGATTCCAGGCATATACTTCATTTCCTGCTGCATGAAATGCCTTTGCAAAGGATCCACCAATGAGCCCTAAGCCAACCACGCCGTACCGATGAGGGACGCGCACAGAAGAAGGAGATATGCGAGCCACAGCCTATTCACCGGCTTCTGTGATGGCGGAACGGATAATACGAATCTGTTTCATGGCTCGTTCAAACTGTGCTGGCGTGAGAGCCTGAGCTCCGTCGGACCAGGCACGTGCGGGGTAATCGTGTACCTCAATTTCTAGACCGTCAGCGCCTGCTGCGCAGGCCGCACAAGCCATGGGTGCCACATAGCGTGTATAGCCCGTTCCGTGGCTGGGGTCTACTACTACCGGAAGATGTGAGAGGTGGTGCAACACAGGCACCGCGTTGAGATCCAGGGTGTTTCGCGTGCGCGTTTCAAAGCTGCGGATGCCGCGTTCGCACAAAATAACCTTGTCGTTACCTTCTGCCAAAATATACTCGGCAGCCATAAGCAGCTCATCAAGGGTTTCGGAGCGACCACGCTTGAGAAGCACGGGGCGCTGTGTCTTGCCTACTTCTTTCAGCAGTGGGAAGTTTTGAGCATTGCGTGCTCCTACCTGCAGCATGTCAATGTCGTGGTTCTCAAACAGCGCCACATCGCGCGGATCCATAACCTCGGTACAAATGGGCATCTCGAGTTCTGCTCGTGCTTCACACAGCAAATCGAGGCCAAGGCGTCCCATGCCCTGGTTTGAATACGGAGAACTGCGTGGCTTATACGCCCCGCCACGAATCATGGCAGCACCGCATGCTTTGGCAACGCGGCAAATATCAATGAGGTTGCGCCCTTCAACTGCCGATGGACCTGCGATGACAGCAAAATGGCCGCCACCGATTTTCACACCATAACCACAATCTACCACGGTGTCCTGAGGATGAAATTTTCTGTTCGCCTTTTTGAAGGGTTCCGACACCCTTTGCACACGCTCCACAATATCCATACTTTCGAGCAGAAAGGGGTCTATTTGTGTGGTGTCTCCTACCAGACCAACGATTATTTCCGACTCGCCGCGAGAAATATGTGCTTGTAGCCCCTTGCTTTCAATCCACGCAACAAGATGGCTGAGCTGTTCATCCGAAAGCGTTGGCTTAAGTACGGCTATCATGGTGTTCCTCTTCTTGGTGTACGGGGTTGTGAGGTGTTGATTCTATCGTATCTAAGTCAATATAATGACGAACGGTGATATCAGACGCCCTTGTAGCTCAGTGGAT
>CAYTTI010000098.1:0-4829 GCA_964440675.1 uncultured Coriobacteriaceae bacterium | reverse complement strand
GGACCAGCAATGGTCATAGCCACCGTTAACTATGGTACCTACACACTTGCCTTGCACCCAGGTGGCCTCGTTCATAAAGCGTTCTCCATCGGAATTGATGAATAAAAATGGCCCAGAGAACATGCCCGCTGCCTGTGGATGCATCATCGTGGGCCACGGAGCGTCCTGGAAAGCGCCACCAACCCAGGCGGCCATGTTGTGCCCATCACCTACATTGCCCTGATCGGAACAAAGGCGTGTCATAACCCGGTTAGCAATAGGACAGAATTCGTTTATATATTCATCGTTATAGCTCACGTCGCCAGTAGCAAGTACTACGCCTACAGAAGCGTTGTATTGTACGTAGCCATCATCGGTCTCACATATGGCACCGGTCACAGCACCAGAATCATCAGTAACAAGCTGAACCGCCGGACTGTTCCATACAGCCTGGAAATTACCGGTTTCTTCAGCCTTGCTCAAAAACAGGTATTCCACGTAATTTGCCACTGAAGTATTATCTGCCGTCGTTTGTCCACCATAAATCATATGGTAACAATCAATCTCGGGATGCACTTCGGAGTTTGATCCCACGGTGACCATGACAGACGCGCCGTCGGCCTCAGCCAGATCAAGTAACCAATTCATGCAACGCTCAGACTCGCGGAACCATTTACCTACAAGTGATTCGCGACAGCGATTGCCGCAAGTAGAAACCCAACGCTCCATCTCAACAGGCTTGTCAATAACAACACCTAATTCATCAAGCGCTCGCGAACCAACAGCACCCGTACCGCCTACTCCATGACCGTTAGGAACATTATCTTTCTCAACTAAGATAACCTGAGTACCATTTTCAGCAGCCGAAAGAGCGCAGCAAGTTCCCGAATAGCCAGCACCAATAATCAGAACTTCGGTGTCCACCGTAGAAGCAATATCAGTGATGGGATCAGGGGCGACTTCCCACGTATGAGCACCCGAAGAATCCTCTGTGGAACTATTAGAACTGCTGTTGCCCGATGAGCAGCCAAACAATCCCATTGCTGCAACGCCCGCTGCACCGAGCGTTGCACCTTTCAATAAATTGCGGCGCGAGATACCTCCCTTAAGCTCCCCGATGTTTTCACTCATAAAATCCCTCCTTCTGGTCTACATGCACCCTCTTATCGGAGTGCATGCTGAGTGATTACTCCTGCAAGAACCCTATTCCGCATAAATCAAAAACGCATCCCATAAAATATGTAGTATTTGTGTTTCACCAGTTCATGATAGGTAAATTTCATGAAATATAAGATGGAAAAGAATACTTTTAGGCTTTGTTAACCCACCGTGGATATAAGTTTGTGCAATGGGGTCGGACACTAACGGGCAAATCTTTGTCTAGGGCGCACGACGCGGAAAGAAACTCGCCACTGGCCTTAAGCATACATTTGTACGCTTTCTAAACACCTGTTCGTGATACAATAATCCCTGAATACCGAGGGAGTATTCCGAGCTGACTCATGTATCTCTTAGCCTTTGCGTATCTCTTAGCCAAAGTCGGCCCGCAGGATGCGGTTGTACGTCTTTGTGCAGCCAAAACGGAAGGAGATCACGATGAAGTGGTACAACAGCTCTAAGCAAACCCAGCAAGAACAACTTACCCAGGACACACAAGAAATGGAGCCTGTAGCTGAGGCTACTGATGCAGCCTCGGATACTGAGGTAGCAGAGGAAACTACCAAGTCACCTCGCATCCCCCGCAAGCGTGGTATCGCTATCGCTTGTGCTGCGGCTGTTGTGATTGCAGCAGGAGCAGGTGTTGCTTGGGCGGCAGGCGTATTTGATGCCGAGGAAGAAACCACCCCTATACAAACCACCACTACCAACAGCTATGAGGCAGATGAAGACGCAATCGTTGAGGGTGAAGCTGTTGTAGTGCTTATACCTACGGGAGAGGGCTTTGAGCAAGGAAGCTCGCCTTTCATTGCTCATATCACAGGTGAGAGTACGGCAGGAGAGAAAGTTGACTTCTATCATGCCGTGTGGCCTGATGGGTCAACCTCTGAGATTGAACTTGAACAAGGCGACTACGAAATCACTTGGATTAGCGCCGTTAATGCTGATGGTTCAATCTTTAATACGGACGGTATTGTAACCACGTTCTCTGTGAGTGCCGATGATGTGAAAGCGGCTAATGCGGCAGGCACTACCTCTGCGTCCGTTTCTACTTCTACCGATGAAACAGCGATAGAAGTAAAGCAAGAGTTTGAGCTTATTGCCGCAGACGATGTGGACGAAGAAAAGCTGACTCAGATCATGGAGGATGTTACAGAGGCTATTGCGAACGGTGATGACACCCTGACAGGTGAAGCTGGCGTAACAGTTGTTGAGATAGTTGAAGAAAACATCACGGCCAACGATAATGCTGATGAAGAGGCGGTAGAAGATAGTGCTGATGAAGCGAGCGAGGAAGCGTCCAGCTCTTCTCCATCTTCTTCCGATTCCAGCACCTCTTCAGGCAACAACTCTTCAAGTTCATCTAGCAGCTCTTCTTCCTCTTCGAGTAAGAGCTCAAGTTCGTCCGGTAGCAGCGGTTCATCATCGAGCAACAGCAAATCGAGCGGAAGTTCCAGCTCTGGCAGCTCTTCGTCTAAGTCCTCTGGATCTTCAAGCAGCAGCACCCCTTCAGGCAGTACCGGATCTTCGGGTTCGTCTAGCAGCGGAAGTAGTTCGTCCTCTTCGTCTTCCAACACATCCTCAGGAAGTTCCAGCTCCGGTAGCGGATCGTCATCGAGTGGAAGTTCTAGCTCTAGTGATTCCAGCTCTGGCAGCTCTTCGTCCTCGCACGTCCACAGCTGGACATACCATGATGCTGTGTATACGTCCTACTATCAATGCAATGGATGTGGGGAGAAGTTTTCTGATGGCTCTAGCCTCTCTGCCCATACTAAAGCAGCCGCCCTGTCGGGTAATAGCGTTTGTCGTAGCTACACCACTAAACAGGAAGTAACTCAGGAAGCCTATTACTCCTGCTCCTGCGGAGCAACCAAATAAACATGGCGTCTTTTTTGATAGCAGGATAGTAATCATGAAAATTATAAAGATTGCTGTTGCTACAAGCGTAATGTTTACAGCAACATTTGCTGTTGCATACGCAGTCAGTGTTGTCAGTATTGAGAGTATCTATTCTCATCTTGATACAGTATACGAATCCGCAGATCTTCAGGAAGTTTGCCTACAAATGGCAGGATCGATTGCGATAGTTCCTGCCATTATTGTTTTTGCATTTGGGTTAAAACAAAGGCAACTGAAACAACAAAGGGACCGAGCTGATGAATGGCAATATCAACAGGTCTTACAAAGGTTGCCCTACAAACGTGGATGGTTGCTAACTATTCCCGAAAAGAAACTTTGGAATATTCTGAAAGCTGTCATTCCGAAAAACCAATACGTCGTAGCAAAGCCCTGCTTAAAAGAATTTATAAAGGTGCAGGGTTATAACGAAAGCGCTGTAAACCGACGAGCGTGGAGGGAAATCGCGCAGAAGCACGTTGATTTTCTTGTTTGCAAGAAATCTAATATGTACCCTTTATACGCTATAGAGTACGACGGTCAAACACACGATCCCGGTAATCCGGCAAATGCAACCACCATTGAAAGCGATTATCTCAAAAATAGGATTTTCGCTCGTATAGGAATGCCGCTCCTTCGTATCGAATACGAAAAATCTGAATACATGTTAGAGCAGCAGGTTAAAAGACTTTTGGCGGAAAAGATAAGGAACCGCGGAGATTACTAATACATAAGTTCCGATTCCAGGCTCTCCTTAAAATGACCCCGCAGAATCGCACCTGCGGGGCGCTTAGATAGGTAAGCTATTTATACAATTATTCTGGAAGACTGTATTCTATAGCCCTCTCAACTTGTGCCGCATTTGAGGGATAGTCGATAGTTTGTCCTTTTATCGTATTTGCCCATGCATCAAGCCCGTGAGAGAAATCAGATATTTCCGTAGCGGTACTGAAAGTATTGACAAAAGAGGCTACCTTGGCAATAAGACTGACTTCCTCACTATTGAGTATGTTTTCTGGGCAGCTTTTAGGTAGGACAATTTCACCCCAGCCTTTCTGGTGGAGTTCAACCACTCCGCGATCTTGGAGTTCAGCTATAATTCGTCCCCTGTCATCCATAACAGGACCATAGTTCTCATGTACGTAGGCAAGCCCCGTCATCGATCGTGCGGTTTTTGCATAACAGAAGAAGTCAGTGAAAAACATAGCCTTTTGGAGTTTTGTGTAGTACAGATCGTCGCATCGTGCTGCAAGTTCATAGATAACAGCCGCGATACGAGACATGTCGAATACACGAAACCCATTAAACCCGCAAGGCTCGGATTTTTCCCTCATTGACAGCCGATACAGCGATATTGCATCATCAAGATTGCTAAAGGAAGCCCGATGCTGAATAAATGAGCGCACGGCACGTATAGTTCGTTCGCTTAGACAATTCTGCCTAACGGACAACAACGAAGCTGCGCCAGTTGC
Source organism: uncultured Coriobacteriaceae bacterium (assembly GCA_964440675.1). Lineage (GTDB taxonomy): Bacteria > Actinomycetota > Coriobacteriia > Coriobacteriales > Atopobiaceae > CADBMC01. The sequence goes on along the minus strand of CAYTTI010000098.1, from coordinate 324 downwards.
CTTAGAGGCAAGCATAAGTGTCGTATTGTGTGATTCATCAGGAATGGCTCCTGATTCGTAACGTGCGATAGTTTGTTCACCAAATCCAAGGAACTTGCTGAACTCCCGAAGAGACAGGTTATAGCTGAGTCTCAAGTCATGAATCACATCAGATGACATGAGTCCATGCGCGGAACAATAAGCGGCATAGGCGCGTTTTAGATTTTTGTCCTCAATACGGGAATCACCAATGTCACATCCGCAATCAGGGCAGACGGCCACCTCTGCATCATACACAGTCAGCTCGCCCTTGACATGAAGTTCCTCACGCCTGGGTTCAAGACG
>CAYTTI010000097.1:0-4875 GCA_964440675.1 uncultured Coriobacteriaceae bacterium | reverse complement strand
TCGGCACGTACAATGCCGTTACGAATGCTTACATATATAACAGCGAGAACAACAACAAAGGCGATAGCAACGATGACAATGGCGAACTGCATGAGGACACAACCCCCTTCGCGCTGTCTAGAAACAGCAGGTACTGTACAGGCACGATGGCGGAGGGGGAGGGATTCGAACCCTCGAGACGGAAACCCGTCTGGCGGTTTTCAAGACCGCCGCATTCAACCGCTCTGCCACCCCTCCAGACGCACAACAACATCCTACCCTCTTGCAGAGCATTCCATAGTAGGCTCATGCAAAAAAGATAGAAGGCGCAAGGAACATGTGTGAGCTTACCACACAGCAAGACGAAATGTGGATGCGCGTTGCGCTTGAAGAAGCCCGAGTTGCAGCTTGCGAGGGGGAGGTTCCCGTTGGGGCCGTGGTGGTGTGCGACGGAAAGGAATTAGCGAGAGCTCACAACAGACGGGAACAGGATGCGGATCCTGCAGCACACGCAGAATTCATCGCAATAGAAAAGGCAGCCCGCATACTTGATCGGTGGCGCTTAACGGACTGTACGGTATACGTTACGCTTGAGCCCTGCCCTATGTGTGCAGGGCTCATGCTGAATGCGCGTATAGCACGCTGCGTTTTTGGTGCTTCCGATCCCAAGGCAGGAGCACTCGAGTCGCTCTACCGGCTTTCGTGTGACGAACGACTCAATCATAGCTTCGAGGTGAGCGCCGGAATACTTCAACAGGAATGTGCACGCGAGCTACGAAGTTTTTTCCGCCTTCGCAGATCAGCCAAGCATGCTGCGCGCGAATCTGTGCCTTCGCAGATTGGCTAAGCAGGCCGCACACGAATAACGGTATGCTCGCGACGAGGCGCTGCCTCGGGAAGGCCATTGGCTGCGTAGCCAAGAATGCAATTGCCGACACCAATATAGTTGCCCGTAATACCCCACTGCTTCAAGAGCTCTTGCCCCTCTTCGGTTTCAAAGGTCTCCCGTGCCCGGTGTATCCAGCATCCTGCTACTCCCTGGGCGTGTGCTGCAAGTAGCATATTGCCAATAACAAGGGCACCATCTTCTACTGCGGTGCTCCGCTCGGTCTCACAAAGCACAACAATAACGACGGGAGCACCATAAAAAGGATCACCCGGACGGCGCTTGTCACCGGCAGTAGCGGTAAGTATTTCGTCGTTTATGCGTGAAAGTTTATCGCGCGTTGCACGGTCTTCCACCACTACCAGCTTCCAAGGTTGCCTGCCAGCACCTGTTGGTGCGTACAAACCCGCCTCAATGATGGCATTGAGCACATCTTCTTCAATAGGCTTGTCCAGGTACTCTCGGCACGAACGACGCGTAAGCAATGTTTCTAAAGCATCCATTTCACCACGACTCCTTTCGGTATATAACGACCCTTTACGTTATGCGTATAGCTTGGAGCTTACGCTCATACCTTTCTTTATAATGGTTGGCCGTACGTATTAACATGATGAATCGGATGTGCTATGCCAATTAGAATCCCCGACGGTCTGCCGGCAAAACAAACCTTACACGATGAGCGCATTTTTGCGCTCGAGGAAGACATTGCATCCAAACAGGATATCCGACCGCTCAGCATTGCAATTCTCAACTTAATGCCCAAAAAGATCGAAACGGAGACGCAAATTCTCCGCCTGCTTTCAAAATCGCCCATTCAGCTCGATGTGGACTTCATGCGCGTGTCCACTCACGAGGCAACGCATGTGTCCAAGGATCACCTCGTGAAGTTCTACGACACCTTCGATGCCTTTTGTGACAAGAATTACGATGGCTTCATTATTACTGGAGCACCGGTTGAACACATGGCCTATGAGGAAGTGGACTACATCGATGAGCTGTGGTCCATTATCGACTGGAGTCAGGAGCATGCGTTTAGCACGATGTTTTTGTGCTGGGGAGCCTTGGCTGCCTTGTATCACCTCTACGGGATTCCTAAACGTCAACTGCCAGAAAAGATCTTCGGGGTATTCCCGCAGTATTTAATGGATGAGTACAACTTCTTAACGAATGGCTTTGACGAGGTTCACGCCATGCCACACTCACGCCATGCAGCCATCGATCCCGCGGACTTAGTAATACATCCCGAGCTTCAAGTGCTTTCCAAAGGGCCTTTAAGTGGGCCGGCTCTTATTGCGACACCCGATTTTCACGAGGTCTATGTTACGGGGCACTACGAGTATGGGCGCGATACCTTGGCGGAGGAATACCAGCGCGATCTCAACCAAGGCAAGCCTATATCCATGCCGCAGAACTACTACCCGAATGACGACATTAACCGACAGCCTTTTTTCACCTGGCGCGCGCATGCCAATTTACTCTATCGCAACTGGATTAACTGGGTGTATCAGATGACACCCTATGATCGCAATGCCATACCCACGGCCATTCAAGCGCTGCATAATCAGAACTATGAGATGGCTCATAAGTTTCGGGTGGGCACGCGCTAGCAGGCGTAGGACAAATACGCGCTAGCAGCCGCGGCGCAGGCACGTGATCTGCGCCTCGCACGAGCTTGTGCCCGGCACGAGAAACGGGCGCGCGTGCGCCCAACACGACCACAGACACATGTTCATGTGTTCTGTGTAAGTAAATCTATATTTACAAGACTTAAATAATGTATATCCTTATGGTGTAAGGGTACAAGCTATTCGGACAAAATTATCCCCCGACAAACCAGCCTGAAAGGACTGATGATTATGGGCAAAACAATTGGCATTGACTTGGGCACGACTAACTCAGCGATGGCGGTTCTCGAGGGCGGTCAGCCAACCATCATCGTGAATGCGGAGGGAGAGCGCACAACTCCTTCCATCGTTGGCTTTCGTACCGAAGGCGGGAACTCTCGCGCCGGAGGCGAGCGTATTGTAGGGAGGGCTGCGAAAAACCAGGCAGTAACCAACCCCAACAACACGGTGTTTTCTATCAAGCGTTTTATGGGCCGTCGCTTCGATGAGGTGCAAAGCGAGCTCAAAACAGTTCCGTATAAGGTTAAGGCTGGCAAGGATGGACGCGCGGTTGTAGAGATTGACGGCGAGGATTTTACGCCCGAGCAAGTGAGTGCCATGATTCTTTCCAAGATGAAGGCAGATGCTGAAAAGTACCTAGGCGATACCGTAACCGATGCAGTTATTACCGTTCCTGCGTACTTCAACGATTCTCAGCGCCAGGCTACCAAGGATGCGGGCAAAATTGCCGGCCTCAATGTCAAGCGCATTGTCAACGAGCCGACGGCTGCTGCTTTGGCATACGGTTTGGACAAGAAGGCGAGCGAGCAAAAGATTCTCGTTTTTGACCTCGGTGGCGGTACCTTCGACGTATCGATTCTCGAGCTTGCCGAAGGCACCTTTGAAGTCATGGCAACGAACGGCGACAACCACTTGGGTGGTGACGACTGGGATCAGCGTGTTATCGATTGGATAGCCGATAAGTTTAAGGCTGATAACGGCATCAACCTGCGCGATGACCCCATGGCGCTCCAGCGCTTGAAGGAAGCAGCAGAAAATGCGAAGAAAGAGCTTTCCAGCTCTGCTCAAACCCAAATCAACCTGCCCTTCATTACGGCTGACGCATCCGGACCTAAGCACCTCGACTACACGCTTACTCGTGCAGAGTTCGAGCGCATTACGCGCGATTTGCTCGATCGCTGTAAGGCACCGGTTACCCAAGCTCTGCGTGATGCCAAGATTTCGCTTTCCGACATCGATGAGGTAATTCTTGTTGGCGGCTCGAGCCGTATGCCTGCCGTGCAGGAATTGGTTCAAACCATGACGGGCAAGGCACCGAACATGAGCGTGAACCCCGATGAGGTTGTTGCTGATGGTGCAGCTGTTCAGGTAGGTGTTCTGGAGGGCGACGTAGAGGGCATTTTGCTTCTGGATGTAACACCTCTGTCTCTGGGTGTCGAGACGCTGGGCGGTGTTATGACCAAGATGATCGACCGCAACACCACTATTCCCACCCAAAAGACAGAGATCTACTCTACTGCCACCGACAACCAAACTTCGGTTGAGATTAACGTGTTGCAGGGCGAGCGCGAGATGGCACGCGACAACAAGAGCCTGGGTAAGTTCCAGCTTACCGGCATTCCCGCAGCGCGTCGTGGTACCCCGCAAATTGAGGTCACCTTCGATATTGACGCGAACGGCATTGTAAAGGTAACTGCCAAGGACAAGGCAACAGGCAAGTCTCAGGAGATTACGATTTCTGGTTCTACCGCGCTTTCCGATGAGGAAGTTGACCGCATGGTGAAAGACGCTGAGGCGCACGCCGAAGAGGATAAGGCCAAAAAGGAAGAGACCGAAGCCCGCAACCAGGTCGATTCACTTGCCTACTCCACAGAACAAACGCTTGCCGATTTGGGAGACAAGACACCTGAGGATGTCCGCAGCGAGGTGCAGGCTGCGGTTGATGAAGCCAAGAAGGCACTTGATGGTAACGACATTGAAGCTATCAAGGCTGCAGGAAACCGTCTGCAGGAGGTTGGTCACAGGCTTGCCGAAGTGGTGTACTCCACCAACGAAGAAGCGACAGCAGGTACAGATCAGGCCTCGGGCGATGATGTAGTCGATGCCGAGTATGAGGTTGTGGACGACGACAAGGATGAGTAAGTATGACGGCAGACGAGAAGCGCCAATCCAATACGGTTATGGGTGATGAGGCTAATCCTAAAGTTCAGAACACGTCGTCTGATGGGGCTCGGGATGTGAATGCCGATGTAACCTTTGCGCCTGATGCGGCCGAAGATACGGTCGCTACGACTGGGACAGCTGCCAACGCGGGTGCTGCCAAGGCAGACACCGTGCGCGATGCAGGCGCTGCGCATGATGCAGACGTCGCGCATGATGCAGCAC
>CAYTTI010000096.1:0-4922 GCA_964440675.1 uncultured Coriobacteriaceae bacterium | reverse complement strand
TTTCACATAGACCATGGTGATGCCCGCACCGGAAAACTCATGTGTTTCGATAATTGCAGTGAGGTAGCAATTGAAGATAATGTTCGAGCCCATGACAACCACGTAGGGGAGATCAGAGCGCTCAAACAGCATCTTGTTGAAGATGAAGTCGCGCAAAAGAAAGCGCATGCCGTGTTTCGTGGTGCCATAGGGATTGCCCGGAAGCGGAAAGAGACCGCCCTTCTTGCGATCGAGCATCCAGTCCTTGCCGTGACCAACGTGGTCGATGATCGAGCGGTAGTTATCCGGCATCACCAAACCTACCGTTTTAATACCTGCGTGAACCATGTTAGAAAGCGGAAAGTCGACCAAGCGATAGCGCCCAATGAAGGGCAGGCCTGCCACCGGACGGCTTTCAAGCAGAACGCTCGGGGTATTGCTGGAGTAGTTTGTTGTGATGTATCCAATGGCTTTTCGATTGATCATCGGCTCATTCCCCCTTTCCGATGACGACGTCGTTTCCAACGACAGCCGTATCCTTCGTGGTATCAACACTTCCGAGTTTGACACCCTCTTCAACAACGGCATTCTCACCCAAAATGGCGCGCCTTACATAGGCACCGCTTTTCACGACGGCGTTTGGCAAGAGCACGGAGTCTTCAACAACGGCACGTTCCTCAACCACCGCGTCCGTAGAAAGGATGGAGTGACGTGCAGTACCCATGACCATGCAACCGTTGGAGATGAGGCAATCGTCCACACGACCCTCAGGGCCGATATAGTGCGGCGGGCGTGTCGTGTCATTAGACATGATGGGCATTCCGTTGCCATAGAGGTCGAATTCAGGGTTGGAGCCGAGCAGATCCATTGAGGTCTCATGGTAGCTCGCAATGGTGCCGACATCCTTCCAGAAGCCGTTGAATTCGTGTACGTAGAGGCGTTTGCCGGCAGCGAGGACGGTAGGGATAATGTCGCCACCGAAGTCGTGGCTTGAACGCTGGTCGAGTGCGTCCTCTTCGAGGGTGGTAATGAGAAAATCGGCGTTAAAAATGTAGATGCCCATTGAGGCGAGGTTGGAATCGGGCTTTTCAGGCTTTTCGGTGAACTTGGTGATGCGCTGATCCTCATCGGCGGTAAGGATGCCGAAGCGACTTGCGTCCTCCCAAGGCACAGGCATAACAGCGACGGTGAGATCGGCATTATGATCGATGTGCGACTGGAGCATGGCGCGATAGTTCATGCGGTACAGAGCATCGCCCGAGAGAATGAGCACGTATTCTGGGTCGTGCGTCTTGATGTAGTCGAGGTTCTGTGTTACGGCGTCTGCAGTACCTGCGTACCAAGCACCGCCGTCCTGGGTTGCATAGGGTGGCAAAATGGAAATACCCGCACCGCGCTCATCGAGATCCCATGCCTCACCCGAGCCCAAATAGGCATGGAGACGGTAGGGGCGGTACTGGGTGAGCACACCAACGGTGTCGATGCCGGAGTTCGCGCAGTTCGACAAGGTGAAGTCGATGATGCGGTACTTTCCGCCAAACGATACGGCTGGTTTAGCTATCTTGGACGTAAGCGCTCCTAGCCTGCTTCCTTGTCCGCCGGCAAGGAGCATTGCGATGCATTCTTTTTTACTCATCGATGTTCTCCTTTACATTCCCGTGCCAACTTGTTCGTCTTGTGAGCTTATGAGCGCCAGGCTGTCCGCATACGGTGGGTGCCGTTTCAACACACCTCACGCGGTGCCGTGGCGACATGCTCCAAGTAGTAACTCGCTATACGGCATCACGCTCCCCAGATCTCGTCACGATACTCACGGATGGTTCGGTCGCTTGAAAACCATCCTGAGCTTGCAGTGTTGTGAAGTGCCTTACGGTTCCATGTCTCATGATCAGCATAGCTTGTCGTTAGTTCCTCCCAGGCTGCGACATAGCTCTGGAAGTCCTTCATCACGAGGTCTGCGTCGTTGTTGAGCATAAGCTCGTGATGAATGCTGTCGAAGCCGCCCGAGAGGCGTGCAAAGGTGTCATCGGTGAGTTCGTCGATGATCTTGCCCAAGCGATCACGATCGGCGTTATACATATCCCAGGCAAAGTGCATACCGCTCGAGCGCAGCTCGTCCACTTCATCTGCGCTCAGGCCAAAGATTTTCTCGTTCTCGATGCCCGCGAGTTTAACGATCTCGATGTTTGCACCGTCCATAGTACCGAGCGTGATAGCTCCGTTCATCATGAGCTTCATGTTCGAGGTACCCGAAGCTTCTTTACCAGCCGTGGAGATTTGCTCGGAGATTTCCGCAGCCGGGTAGATGAGCTGTGCGTTGGACACACGGAAGTTGGGGATGAAGCAGACCCGTATGAGCTCGTTTACGCGCGAGTCATTGTTTACTACATCAGCAACTGAGTTGATAAGGCGAATCGTTTCTTTAGCGAAGGTATAGCTCGAGGCTGCCTTGCCCGAGAAGATAAAGGTTGTGGGCGGCACAGAGAAGTTGGGATCGGCAATACAGCGGTTGTAAATGTCGATCACCTTGAAGATATTAAGGAGCTGACGCTTATAGGCGTGGAATCGTTTGGCCTGTACGTCGAAGATCGAACTGGGATCGATGGTTATGCCGCACTCACGTGCGACGTAGGCAGCGAGGCGCTCCTTATTCTGGCGCTTGACGACACCCACCTGCTCGAGGAAAGCCGAATCGCCTTCAAACGCAGTGAGCTTGGAGAGCTCAGCCGCATCATCGAGCCAGGCAACTCCTATGGCCTCGCTTATGAGCTTGGCATATGCAGGGTTGGCCTCAGCTAAGAAGCGGCGATGTGAGATACCGTTGGTCTTGTTGTTGAACTTCTCGGGTGTGAGGGCATAGAAGTCCTTGAGGGTCTCGCGCTTGAGGATGTCGGTGTGAATTGCAGCTACACCGTTGACCGAATGTCCGCAGATGACCGACAGGTTGGCCATGCGAACCTCGCCTCCCCAGAGTATGGCGGTGTTACGCAGGCGGTTTTGCCAATCGGGTGCCGATGTGTCAAAGGCTTCGCGCCACCGGCGACTGATTTCCTCGATGATTTGGTAGATGCGCGGTAACAGCTCGGAGAAGGTAGAGATGGGCCACCTCTCGAGTGCCTCGGGCAGGATGGTGTGATTGGTGTAGGAAATGGTGCGCGTGGTGATATCCCAGGCCTCATCCCACTCGAGCTTTTCCTCGTCGATAAGGACACGCATGAGTTCAGGGCCGCACATGGCTGGGTGGGTATCGTTGGTATGGATCGATACGAAGTCGGGCAGGCGTTTCCAGTCGCTGTCGTGCTCGGAGCGAAAGGTGTCCAAGAGGCTTGCGATGCCAGCCGAAACGAAGAGGTACTCCTGTTTGAGACGGAGCAAGCGTCCGTGCTCGCCTGCGTCGTTGGGGTAGAGGATGGCGCTTATGGCCTCGGCCTTGGCACGGTGCGCGTCGGCACCTGCATAGTCACCTCGGTTAAAGGCATCGAGGTCGAAAACCTGCTCTACTGGCTCGGCACTCCAAACACGCAGCTTGCTTACCGTCTCGCCACCAAAACCCACCACCGGGATGTCGTAGGGTACGGCGAGCACGTCTTCGGTATCGACCGTGCGGAAGAAGGTACGACCACCCTCTTCATAGCTCACGACATGTCCGCCAAAGCCGATGCGCACCGCCTTATCGGGACGGCGCACCTCCCAGGGGTAGCCATGAGAGAGCCATTCGTCGGTGGTTTCATGCTGAGAACCATGAACGATCTCCTGCTTGAAGAGGCCGTAGCGATACCGCATGCCGTTGCCGTAGCCAGCGATGCCCTCGTGAGCCATGGAGTCAAGAAAGCAGGCAGCTAAGCGTCCCAGGCCTCCGTTACCAAGTGCTGGATCGGGCTCGAGCTCTTCGAGTTCGTCGAGATCGACGCCTAAGGTGGCAAGACCCTCGGCTACCATGTCGCGCACGCCAAGGTTGAGCAAGTAGTTATCGAGCAGGCGTCCTACCAAAAACTCGATGGAGAAGTAGTAGACGCGCTTTTGTTCGGTGTCGGTCACGCGCCGCTCGGTCTCGGTTTGGATAGCACGCGCCTTGCTCGCGATGAGCTTGGCAAGGGCATGAAAGCGATCGATGTCGCCCGTCATCCTAAACGGCTTGCCCGAGATGGACGTGACCGACGATTGATAGAGTTCAAGGAACTCCTCTGTACTCTCGAAGATCTTCTTCATGGTTTCCTTTCTGTTGTTGGTTGTACAGCTATTGGTTGTACAGCTGATTTCCTGCTGCGACGCTTAGGCTTGGGTGCCACAAAGGTGCTCGGACCTATTCGCTTAAACACGAGAGTGGTAAGCCCTGGCAAAGCAACGGCGAGCGAGTTGTCGCATCCGTTCCAGGGGTAGGGCACACTCATATACGCCTCGTTGTCGGTGTAGTTGCTGCCGCCGAATTCGGGATCATCGGAGTTGAAGATCACCTGCCATTCACCTTCACGGGGCACACCGAGGTAGAAGTTTTCGTAAGAGGCTGGATCAAAGTTGATAAGTACGACAAGATCATCCTTTGGATCTTCGCCACGGCGCACGAATGAAAGAATCGACTGCTGTGAATTGTCGGCATCGATCCACCTGAAGCCATCTTCGGTGTAGCCGCGCTGCCAAAAGGCGGGCTCGTCTCGATAGAGGTGGTTGAGGGCACGTACAAACACTTGGTGGCGGGCATGGGTCTCAAAGCGCTCAGTCAAAGACCACTGGATCGACTCGTAGTAGCGCCATTCGATGAACTGACCAATCTCGTTGCCCATGAACGAGAGCTGGGCTCCGGGGTGTGCCATCTGGTAGCAAGCGAGCGTGCGAAGACCTGCAAACTGGCGCCACCAGTCACCGGGCATGCGACCTATCAGCGAGCAATTACCATTGACAACTTCGTCGTGGGAGCGGGGGAGCACAAAGTTGTCGTTAAAGAT
>CAYTTI010000095.1:0-5006 GCA_964440675.1 uncultured Coriobacteriaceae bacterium | reverse complement strand
ACAACTCAATGGCTGCGAATCAGGGAGATGACCCCACAAACCCCACCAAATAGGACTCCAGCACAGGGCCAGATGATCCAAGTGGTTCCCCAACTCCACGTAAGGAAACTCCAGCCCAAATAAATAGTGGTAACTATGCACCAGTAGATACCAGCAATCACCTCATTTTGTTTTTCTTCTCGCTTGCTGCGACGACTGTAGTCGCCCTCCTCTAGCAGGTGCTGAAAACTGTCAGAGATCATGCCGGTTCTTACCAGAATAAAGACGCCCAAAGATACGAGGATCAAACAGAGATCCCAGCCAATAGCAGAGGGTATCCCTTGTTCATCAAAGGCATACGAAACAACAATGGGCACGGCACTCACGATACATAAAGCTATACCTGCCATGAGATTCAAACTGTGGGTGGGTTCGTACTCTCCCTTCAATTTGCGTACTATTCCATCCACACCATAGGAAAGCTCTATAGGGTCTTTCTTCATATATTCGTAGGGTTCCAGACGCCTTCCGAAGAAAACAAACAAGGACACCGCGACCGCAATCATTGCAATGAGGATACTCACTCCTACACCAGTGCCGACGGGCTTGGAGATATGCTGGGTGTCCTCCGCAGCAGATACAGCGCTTAAAAAGATTAGTACCACGGGGGATAGCACGCACAAAGATACGCCGAAGGCAATCTTGCTGGAGGCGGCTCGCACGGCATCCATATAGGCATGGGCCTCTTCTAAAGATACAGTGTGCAAGGGTTCTTCATCTGAGGTGTCCGCGCAACCTCCTTCACCTTGAGCCAACTCTATTGAATCATTCAACAGGCAGTCAGTGCTTACTCCAAAGAGCTTGCCGAGACGGACAACTTTATCGAGGTCGGGAATGGAGGCAGCACTTTCCCATTTGGAGACTGACTGCCTAGACACGCCGAGCTTGTTTGCAAGTTCTTCTTGCGACCATCCATTGCGCTTTCTCAACTCGAGAACTTTGTCTGCAAGTATCATCTTTACCTCCCACAACCATACTGAATACGAGCTTGTATCAACGTTTCGATTGCCGAGCATCTTCGTATGGTGAAGGGCACCCGGTATCTACTGCTCATTGCAGCAGACACTCCGGTTGACAGCTACCAATTGCACTGAGCAATTTGTCAACCGTTAGTTGCGGAGTTACTAGTTTGCTTTGCCATGTCCTGCAAGGCGCGAGTGAGAACATAAGCTGAGACATCTTGTATGGGGAGGCTCTGGTCATGGGCGATATGCGCTACGTCAGCGTACTCGGGCTTGACTTTACTCAAGTTAAAGCCCTCAGAAATTTTTATGCGTGCGTTACCCCAAGGTGTTGTAACGGATTTGAAGCGAGGGGTAAGCGAGTACTTTTGACACGTACGTACACGTACGCCGATGCTCGTGGTTTCCTCCAAAACCGCTTGAACCATGCTCTCTATGTGTGCCGGAACACACAGCACCGTAAGTTGTTGGGCTGCACGCCCCTTTTTCATCGTACCTGTAAGCGTATACGCATCCAGTGCACCGCGCTCAATCAGGCGTGCGCATGCATAGCTGAGTGCCTCAGGGGTCATATCGTCGATATTGCATACAATCTCGCCTATCGTTTCATGGCTCGGACCTTGTGCTTCCTCAATTACATCTGATGTCTCCCCTAGAAATGCACGCACTATATTTGGTCGGCCAAAGTCGCGCGTGCCGATGCCATAGCCAACAGAGCTACAAGCCATAGGAGGCATCGGTCCAAAAGAAGTTGCAAAGTACGCAACGAGAGCAGCTCCGGTAGGCGTGCAGAGCTCGCCTTGTATTTCACCGCCGTAGCTTGGACAACCGCGCAGCAGCTCGCAGGTGGCAGGTGCTGGTACGGGAATTACGCCATGGGCGCAGCGGATCGTACCACTACCAACGTGAATGGGGGAGGCAACGATAGCGTCTGGCGAAAGCATGTCCAGCGCCAAGCAAACGCCTACCACATCAACAATCGCGTCGAGTGCCCCCACCTCGTGATAGTGGACATCAGCGACAGGTAGACCATGAACGGTCGCTTCGGCATGTGCAATGTTGTCGTATACAGCACGTGCGTGCGTGCGTACAGGAGTATCGATGCTCAGCGTGTCGATTAATTCTGCAATATGTTGTGGGCTAACATGCGCGTGGTCGTGGCCATGATGGGTATGGCTATGCTCGTGTACGTGGTGATGCCCATGATTGTGCGCGTGTTCATGCATGTGGTGATGCTCGTGCGTGTGTTCGTGGCGCTTCCGTTGGTGACCATGTCCGTGCTCGTGCTCGTGCTCGTGCTTGTGCTCGTGGCTATGCTCGTGCTCATGAGAGGTATTGCCTTCTTCAACACCGTGAATCATCACGCGGATGTGAGTGCCAGAAATTCCATAGCTGGCTGACTGTTCAGCAATAACTTGTATGCCGGGCAGCCCCAAGGCGTTCATCTGCTCCATAAAAGCACGCTGCTGTGCGTCGCTCATCGCGTTATATAAAGCGGCCATCAGCATGTCTCCTGCAACACCCATAGAACACTCAAGGTACAGGGTTTTCATAACTCGATCCTCTCTTCATACAAGGGGACATAGGGGGTATATGTTCACGCACGTATATAAGCATAGGTCACTGACAATTGAGCTGTGTCCAAAAGTTGAGCTGGGTGAGGGGTACAATCAGTAGACTAGGCAGAATATGCAAAGACTTCATATGATACGAAGGGACTTCATATGATTGAGCGCTATGCGCGTGAAGAAATGGCTCACATCTTCGATCTTGAAAACAAGTATGCAATTTGGCAGGAAATCGAAGTGTTAGCGTGTGAGGCTCAGGCAGAGCTCGGCACGATTGGCATAACCCACGAGGAAGCGGACTGGATTCGTACGCATGCCGCCTTTAACAAGGAGGAAATCGACAAGATTGAAGCGATAACAGACCACGATGTTATTGCCTTCCTCACCAATCTTGGGCAGCATATCGATGCGGAAATTCCTGCGCACGAGCCTAAGCCGAGTCGCTGGGTGCACTATGGTATGACCAGTACCGATCTAGGTGATACCGCCATGTGCTACCAGCTGTGTCAGGCAACAGATCTCTTGCTCGCAGATGTCAAGCAGCTGGGAGAGATATGTAAGCGCCGCGCCTATGAGGAACGCGAGACACTTTGCGTGGGTCGCACCCACGGCATTCATGCAGAGCCTATGACCTTTGGCATGAAGTTTGCGAGCTGGGCATGGGAGCTTAAGCGCGATTACGATCGTCTATGCGAAGCTCGCAGACATATTGCCCGTGGGGCAATTTCGGGGGCTGTTGGCACTTATTCCAGCATAGATCCTTTCGTCGAAGAGTATGTGTGCAAGCGCCTGGGGCTTGTGCATGATCCGCTCTCGACACAGGTTATATCGCGCGACCACCATGCCTTTTTGGCGGGGGTGCTCGCTACGACAGCAGCAACGTGCGAGCGCATTGCAACAGAGTGCCGGTCGCTGCAAAAAACCGATACGCTCGAGATTGAAGAACCCTTCAAACAGGGGCAAAAGGGCTCAAGCGCAATGCCCCACAAGCGCAATCCTATTACCCTAGAAAAGGTATGTGGGCTCTCGCGCATCGTAAAAGCCAACGCACAGGTAGCCTTTGATAACGTTGCCCTGTGGCACGAGCGTGACATTTCTCACTCATCGGCCGAACGTGTTGCTCAAGCCGATTCATTCATTGCCTTAGATCATATGTTTGTCTGCCTCATCCGCATTATCGATGGGCTTGTTCTGTATCCTGAGCGCATGAAGGCAAACCTCAATAGTACACGGGGTCTTATTTTTTCGAGCAAGGTGCTGCTCGCACTTGTTGAAACAGGTATCACGCGCGAGGAAGCGTACGCAGTGGTGCAGCGCAACTCCATGTGTGTATGGGAGGATATACAACAGGCTCGTCCCGGTCTCACCCTACGCGAGCGCTTGGAAGCAGATGATCAGTGCACGCTTGATGCAGCAGCCCTTGATGCCATTTTTGATCCCTGGGCGTTCTTACAGCGTATCAGCATCGTATTTGAACGCCTGGATACGCTGAGTTTTGAATAAGTTCGTAGCTAAGAGGTACAGTGCCTGTGTTTACATCGAGACGAAAAAGGTTCAGCGCCACACGCAATAAAGCCGGCGTAACGCGGCGTTCCTTCATTAAGGGTGTTGCTGCGACAACTGGTGCACTTGCTGCCGTACATGTGTTGCCCGGATGCACCCATACTGCAGACGATACCGATGTGAATACCCCAACACAGGTGGAAACCGAAGATGCCATTAGTGTGGTTGAAGACTATAGCGAGGCAGATTTTTCCCTTACCGAACAGTTTACCTGGACGCTGTCAGCGGGTAGCGTGCTGCGCCCAACTCAGGGCTCGTGCTCGTGGGTACCTCTAATTGCTGCAGGCTCTACCGCAAGTACGATGGTGGTTGCACAGGCGCTCTCATTGTTAACCGGTACAGTTGTCGATGTGGTAAATGAGCTTATCAATACAGGAACAAACTGGGTCATTTATGACGTGTGCTGCTCCGACAGCGTATATGCATGGATTGAGCTCGATACCCTTGAGCGCAATTGGGTACTCTATGCACAATCCTTTACTGCTGGTAGCCTAAGCGGTAACCCAACCGTGTTATGGGAAGCCGATTCAGAATACGATCCGCCCCTCATGTGCTGCACAGGTTCACGTGTTATATGGCAGGTTATGCCCTCGCTTTCGGGTTCGAGTACTATGGAAAGCTCCTATTGCTACATATGGAGCGCCGGAAGCTCTGAGGCCAAGGCGGTAGTAGAATCGCCCGGACGTTTTGCGACAGCTCCCACCGTTTCTGACGATGTTGTTGTGCTCGCCCCACGCGTGAATGCAGATGAAGGCGTGTACTACGGCATTACCGCCTATTCACTCGACGACGATCTCGAAACCATCATTGATCGTCTCACGCTGCCTACCAGCATTTCTCCGTTTAAGGCAACACGCATCGGCGATGAGTTTGT
>CAYTTI010000094.1:0-5047 GCA_964440675.1 uncultured Coriobacteriaceae bacterium | reverse complement strand
TTTTCTGTAGGAAGGACACCTCTATCAAGACAGGCCGCGCGCTTTCGTACACACCACGTCCACACCCGTGCCCGCAACATTGTGAATAACTACATCGCCTATGGCGATGGGAAGCTGCACAACCGTTTTGCTTATGTGATCAAGTACGACATCAACATACTCTTTGGGAATGGGCGCGGCTGTCTTTACGCTTACAGGATGGTAGTCATCCACAACACCAACCAGCGAGGTTACGACACGTTCTGGATGCGTAGCCTCAGCTGCTCCATACAGCTCACCACGCTTGCAGGTGTTACCCGTTACCGAGCTCACCTCTCCATCGACGAGTGTTACGGCAAGAGGGCAGCCCATAGGACACTGTACGCAGGTAATATTCAGAACCTCTTCTGCCACCCTAGGCTCCTTTCCTCTGTTTTGCCGGAACACAGGAAACTTCGATAGTTCCGCCAAGCTTCTGCAAATCCTTGGCAGTGAGTTCGACGCTTTGCATCTCGGAAGGTACCACGATCATGCGTCGTACCCGCTTTACCACTGCATCGCCACTACTCACCACAATTTGGGCACCTGAGATGCGTGCGCGCGGTCGAAAGCGCAGGGTAACGCTCTGTGCAGCACCGGTAATGCGCTGTGGGGTAAGACTGCCCACATTTTCACCTTTGAGCACCTCTATGACTTTACTACTATCTTCCTGGATGCTTATGCTGGTGCTTGAGCAGGGCTCTGTGCGACTGTACTTGCGGAGTGCATAGGCTGCAGCATAGCTGCCCGCCTGTTCTCCCTCCTCGCTTACAAAGTCAGCAAGGTCGTGAACATGTAATTCATTGCCCGCAACGAAGACGCCGGGAACATTTGTCTCGAGCATCTCATTAACTGCCGGACCCGAGGTGGCAGGATCAATCGCAACACCTATAGTTTGAGCCACTTCATTTTCTGGAATAAGACCCACCGAAAGCAGGAGTGTGTCGCACACAACACGCTGTTCCGTACCGGGAATCACCTGCTTGGTTGCAGGGTCTACATCGGCAAGCTCGACTGCTTCAAGCCTGTCGCGCCCAAACACCTGCGTAACAGTGCGCGACAAGTACAAGGGAATGTTGTTGTCTTCCAAGCACTGAACGATATTGCGGCGCAAGCCTCCTGGCTCATCTGCTAACTCACACACCATCAAGACCTTGGCACCTTCCCAGGTCATGCGTCGTGCCATAATAAGGCCAATGTCTCCAGAGCCCAAAATAACAACACGACGACCCACTAAGGCTCCATCCACATTGATGAGCTTTTGAGCAGAACCTGCCGTGTATACACCGGCGGGACGCCCTCCTGCAATATTGATTTGTGCGCGCGTACGTTCACGACAGCCGCAAGCCAAAACCACCGCCCCGCAGCTCGCGTGTACAAGTCCTAAGCGCGCGCTTGTCATTGTGGCATCAATACCTTCGCCGTCGCGCGCCAGCGAAAGCACGGAACAGTTAAGTTCCACATGTATGGCATCGCTTTGTATAACACGCTGGATATCACGATAGGCAAACTCGGGACCCGTCAGCTCTTCGCCGAAGCGATGCAGGCCAAAACCGTTGTGAATGCATTGATTGAGAATGCCGCCCAGCTCGTCTTCGCGCTCTACCATGAGCACACGAGCGCCTGCCTCGGCAGCTGACACTGCCGCCGACAAGCCTGCCGCACCTGCGCCAATTACCAAAACATCACAGGACAGACTATGCTTGTTCATGGCGCACCTCCCCGCGCAGATATGGTGCGACTTCTGATGTAGGACCTTGTAGCAAGACCTCATTAATGCCAATGCCCAGCTCACGACTCACAATCTCAGAAATGATAGGGATGCAAAAGCCACCCTGGCACCTTCCTGTGCCTGCGCGACAACGTCTTTTTATGCCGGTTATTGTCTTTGCCGGAATCGGTGCGCGTATAGCATTGAGCACTTCGGCCTCGCTCACGTGCTCACAGCGACATACCATATGGGCAAAGGCGGGATCTCTCTCTATTGCGGCAATTCGCTCGTCTTCGCTCATCTCTAAAAAGCGTAGGGGCTGCTTCCTATAGCTCACAAATGCATCATTCTCTTGCGCATCAAGATGCGCTGCAATCTCTTGTGCAAGATAGACGGCTATAGCAGGAGCGCTTGTAAGTCCAGGTGAGTCAAAGGCGGCAATGTCGAAAAATCCTGGGGCACCTGCAGCCTCACCGATAACAAAGTCACTCACATTTGCACTGGGGCGCACCCCTGCAAAGTTAACAATTACCTCGCGGCCATCGTAGTTTGGCCAGGTTCGCCGTGCCTGGGTAATAAGCTGTGCCAGGCCAGAAGGACGAGTTGCCGTGTCGTCAGGATCGTCTACATCTATGGCGTCGGGACCAACGATAAGGTTACCCTCAACGGTAGGGCTCACGAGAACGCCTTTGCCTAGTTCATTAGGGGTTTGAAACATCGTATGGCTAAAGGTTTTTCCCATATCACGTGAGAGTACGAGATACTCGCCCAAGCGTGGTTTGGAAATGAGCTTGTGCTCGGATACGAGATTATGGAGGTCGACAGCATGAACACCAGCAGCGTTGACCACGCAGCGCGCACGGACTTGTGAGCCATCGCTCAGCGACAGACACCAAAGCTGTCCTTTACGGGTAATAGCCTCTACTCGCTTGTTAAAGGTAAAACTCACGCCATTGCTTACGGCATTTTCGGCAAAGGCAACCGTCATGCCAAAGGGGTCAACAATACCCGACGACGTACACAGGAGCGCCGCCTTCGCTGCAGGGTTCAAATGCGGCTCCAAGGACATGAGCTCATCGCGCTGAATACAGCGGACATCTCCCACGCCGTTGATGTGGCCTCGCTCGACGAGCTGTTCAACGTGTTGCAGTTCTTCATCGGAAAAGGCCACCACCAGAGAACCGTTGTTTATGTAACGAAAACCCAGCTCTCGAGCAAGTTGCGGGATGAGCTTGGCACCCTTAACATTAAAGTATGCCTTGCGGGTACCCGGCACCGGATCATAACCACCGTGCACAATGCCCGAATTGGTACGTGATGCACCACAGGCAAGGTCATACCCAGCATCTAGTACACCAATGTTGAGCTTGTAGCGCGCAAGCTCCCGCGCACACGCACTACCTGCTACACCTGCCCCTACAACACAGACATCCAAGCTATGTTCTTGGTCCACGTTGTTCCCCCTCCTTAGGAACTCGCAGCAACGGGATTAAATATAGAGCACTGTATGTAATATTTCATCTGCATACATTGTTAAATATACCTTTGTATTGATAAAAGTGAGGGCAAAGCATACGAGGAACGACGATCAGGTAACATCTAAAAAACGTTCTTGAGGTGGTATCGCAGCGCTTCTCTACAAGCTGCTGTCACTGCGTATGTTCGCTTTGACACTACTTGGTATGTAAGCAACGAGGAGGTGAGCACCGGTACATGAATAGGCTCGCAATCCCCTTCGTTATGCTGTTTATTTGCGCATTGCTCACTACCCTTTGTACGACACCGCTGGCGCGCCGTATTGCTATCCATCTTAATGCCATCGACTATCCCAGTGTACGCCGTATCAATACAACACCCATTCCACGTATGGGCGGTATCGCATTGTTGTTCGGGCTCATTGTTTCCACTACTGTTTTGCGCTATGTGGGTCCCCTATTTGGTTGGCCTGTTATTCTCGTGCGCCATCTCTCGGCTAACCTAGACTATCGCTTGATAGCCGCTGGCTTCATCGTGATGTTTGGGGTAGGTGTGATAGACGATGTTGTCCAGCTGAAGCCTATACCTAAACTCATAGGGCAAATCATTGCAGCTGCTTTAGCCACCTCTGGCGAACTCGTTATCGGCAGCATTGTAAATCCCATTGGCCCCGGGGATATAGATCTGGGATGGCTCGCCTACCCTGTGACCATTTTCTACCTTGTGTCCTATGCCAACATCATTAACCTCATCGATGGGCTCGACGGACTTGCAGCAGGCATCACCTGCATTGCGAGTGCAACCATGGGCGTGCTTGCTACCTTAGCAGGCCACTACGATGCCGCCGCGCTCGCTATTATTACTACCGGAATAACGCTGGGCTTCCTGCCGTACAACTTCAATCCGGCATCCATCTTCTTGGGAGATTGCGGCTCTTTGCTCCTAGGCTTTGCACTGGGAACGATATCCTTGCTCAACGTCACCCGTTTAGCTGGTCTTACGACCATTATCGTGCCGCTTGTTGTCGCAGGGATTCCAATTATCGATACCTTTTCTTCCATTGTACGTCGTATCCGGGCGCACGTAAGTATTGGCCAGGCAGACAGAGGCCATATTCATCATCGCCTCATCGCAGAAGGCTTCGACCAGCGCCAGGCTGTCCTTCTTATATACGCATGGACGCTTCTGCTCAGCGCTGGTTCAATCATCATGGTGCAAGTGTCGCTCTGGCCACGGATGATTCTGTTTGTACTGTTAGTGGTATTGTCATTCTTCTTTGCAAGACGCCTGCACTTGTTTGAACCCGTACTGCGCCATCACCGCAAGCCTCAAGCATACCAAGACGAGCTAGTAAGTTCCCGTCTGGCAACTTCTGACGAAGTTGATGGTATGCCTAAGGCAGAATCTAAAGAGCATCACGTAGACTAACAAGGCAGCCGAACGTGTAACGCAGCACATCGATCCTAGGCTCCAAGCGCCTTCTTAGCTACATCAGCGAGCTGAGCGAAGGCCGTCTCATCTTCGTAGGCAATCTGAGAAAGGATTTTACGATCCAACTCGACACCTGCAAGCTTCAAACCATGAATAAAGGTAGAGTAGCTCATGCCATTCAAACGGGCAGCGGCATTAATACGCTGGATCCACAGACGACGTATGTCGCGCTTCTTGTTGCGGCGATCACGATATGCGTACTGCATTGAATGACGTGACTGCTCCTTCATGCCCCGCAAGGTGCGCGAACTAGTACCGTAATAGCCCTTGGTGCGCTCCTGCAGGGTATGACGCCTTGTCTTTGCGTTTACTGCACGCTTGACTCGTGCCGTATTTCATCACTCCTGTTAG
>CAYTTI010000093.1:0-5112 GCA_964440675.1 uncultured Coriobacteriaceae bacterium | reverse complement strand
ATGCACGTGCGCGCACGGCAGGCACGCAAGCTCTCCCAACGGATGCGTGAGCAGGCAGTTGCACAGCATGTGGGCGCATATGAGCGTGTGGTGGTACAGGATAAAGGCCAGGGGATTACGGGAGGCCTCTATGATGCCTATGTAGACACGACGCTTCCCGTGGGTTCAATAGTTGATGTTCGCGCACACCGCCTGGTACAAACCACTATCTTGGACTGTAGAACATCGCAACACTCGCTCGCAGGACACTAGGAGCGTATGGGAGGCCTATGGAGCCAACGCGGGTTAAACTTACCATTCCAGAATCTATCGATTTGCTTCGTCTCATGGGGCCTGCAGATGCGATTTTGCGTCGCATTGAGGATAGCTGCGGGGCAATGATTGCGGTGAGATCAAACCAGGTAAGCGTAACGGGGTCTATTGCTGAGGTACAGCGCGTAACGAGCATCCTTTCAAGCTTAATGAGCAGGGTTGAAGCTGGACACACGCCGACACTCGAAGATGTCAACAGACTGCTTACACAAACACAATCAGGCGTACTCGAATCCACAGCCGATGACGACGATGACATAATCCTCAGTTTTAAAGGACGTGACATCCGCCCCAAAACGCCTGGACAAAAGGCCTATATCGACTCTATACGTGCCAACACCATTACTTTTGGAGTCGGTCCTGCTGGTACTGGCAAGACTTATCTGGCCATGTCAATGGCTGTAGCAAGGCTCAAGCGCCAGGAAGTGCAGCGCATCGTGCTTGCTCGTCCCGTGGTTGAAGCAGGGGAGTCGCTCGGCTTTCTACCCGGGACGCTACAGGAAAAGCTCGACCCCTACGTGCGTCCGCTGCTCGACGCCCTGTTCGAGATGACCGATGCCGAGTATGCACATACCCTTATTGAGCAGGGTGTTATAGAGATTGCTCCGCTCGCCTTCATGCGGGGTCGAACCTTTAACAACTCCTTTGTCATTCTGGACGAGGCACAAAATACTACACCCGAACAGATGAAGATGTTTTTAACGAGACTCGGTTTCTCGTCTACCTTTGTTGTGACGGGCGACATCACCCAACGTGATCTCTCGGGTACGAGCGGACTAGAGTCTGCGCGCAGGGTTCTGTGCGATATGGACGACATTAACTTTGTCGAGCTTGATCGCTCGGACATCGTGCGCCACTCCTTGGTTTCTCGTATTGTTGGCGCATATGAGCGCGATGCTCAAACAGCAAAAAAGCCCGGAAGCAGAGAGCAGGCGAACAGCGTTCACTCAAGCAAAGGGCAGATGGTACAGGAGTAAGAGCGTGGATCTTGAGTTGGTGTTTGCATACGATGAGGGGTATAGGCTCGCCTTGTCAGAGGGGGAGGTACATGCTATATGCCAGCTCGTGCTTGAACACCAGCATATAGATCGCACCTGCTCACTTTCAGTGAGCGTGGTTTCCGACGTACGTATTGCTGAGATGAACGCTGAGTGGCGAGGAAATGCTCAAGCGACCGATGTGCTGTCCATCGAGTGCGAACAACCCAATGATCCCGGTCTTATGCCTGGTGAGCCCTGTGTCTTAGGCGACATCATCCTTGCCCCTCGCTATATTGCTCAACAAGCCCGTGATATGCACACCACTGCCCATGATGAGACCCTGCTTATGCTTGTGCATGCCTGCTTGCATCTTTTGGGATATGACCATACAAACGAAGACGAAGCTCGTGTGATGCAAGCCATCGAGGATGACATCTTGCAGCAGCTTCCCTCCGATAACAGCCTCACACCCGTGGTGCTGATGCGTCACCGCGAGGAGGAGGCATGATTCCTGGTTCTAACAGCCCTCATCCGCGTTTCCTTAAAAGCTTTGGCTTTGCCGTCCAAGGCTTGCGCATTGCACTTAAGACGGAACGAACTATACGCATCATGTTGGGACTCGGTCTTGCGGCGATAGTTGCGGGCATAGTCATTGGATTGGATGTTATAAGTTGGATCATCCTTTTGGTATGCTGCGGCGTTGTAGTGAGCGCTGAGCTCATGAACACCGCAATCGAGACCGTTGTCGACCTCGTATCACCTGAATACCATCCGCTGGCAGGCCGTGCGAAGGATATAGCTGCAGCGGCCGTTTGGCTGCTCTGCGTCTTTGTGGCAATAGTTGGTGTGATCTTGTTCACACGCGCTCTTGTTGGAGCGTAGGGGGTAAGCATGGCTCATGCATATTCAGCTTCACGCGCAAGATCTCAGGAATTTCGCTCGGGCTTTGTGGCGTTGGTAGGTCGTCCTAACGCTGGTAAGTCAACGCTGCTCAACGCCTGTATGGGAGAGAAACGTGCAATCGTAAGTCCGCACGCCCAAACGACACGCCGACGCATGCGTGCGGTTGTGCATACGGAACATGTTCAAATTGTTTTTGTCGACACACCTGGCTTGCACAAACCCAAGGATACGCTCGGCAAGGAGCTCAACAAATCTGCTTTGGCCACACTTCATGATGTCGATGTTGTTGCCATGCTTATTGATGGTTCTGCGCAGGTGGGATCAGGAGATGCCTGGGTTGCACGCCACCTAGCCACCTGTCCCGCAAAAAAAATTCTCGTTATCTCTAAAGCCGATATGGTAGATCAGGACACCGCAATGCGCCAGATAGCGGCAGCGAGCGAGCTCTGTACCTTTGATGATGTCATTGTGCTCTCTGCTCATGAGAACTTCAATGTCGATGCCTTTATTGAGCTCATATCTCAGTATGTGCCACGAGGACCCAAGTGGTTTCCTGACGATATGGACTGTGACGCCTCCCCTGAGGAATTAGCCGCAGAGTTTGTCCGGGAGCAAGTATTGCTTACCTGCCGCCAAGAGTTGCCCCATGCCGTGGGTGTTATCTGCACGGCCTTTGAGCAGCGTTCAAATGGCAGCATCTACATCCAAGCGAGCATAACGGTCGAGCGTAGTAGCCAGCGTGCAATTATCCTCGGACATCAGGGAAGTATGATTCGGCGGATTGGTTCTGCAGCGCGTCTCGAGCTCGAACGTTTGTTTGAGAAGAAGGTATACCTTGAGCTCGAGGTAGAGGTAAGACCGCATTGGCGGCGCAGTGAGCATGAAATTCGCCGCTTCGGATATAGCCTTGAGGAGTAATGTGGCAAGCGCTCGCAGCTATCGCTCTAAAGCCATCGTGCTTAACAGAACACGTCTGTCGGAAAAGGATCTCATCTTAACGCTCCTGCTTGAAGATGGATCACAGGGGCGTGCGGTTGCAAAGGGAGCTCGACGTCCGGGAGGGCGTCTTGCTGCACGTGTGGAGCTTTTCTCAGAGACCGATTTCTTGTTTGCACGGGGGCGCTCGCTTGATGTTGTAAGCGAAGCGGTACTCTTAGATGCTCACGCGAAGCTCCGCGGTAACTACGATCGTGTCGCTGCAGCGAGTGCCATTGCCCAGATTGCCTATCACACCTCCTTTGAAGATGCACCCGATCCTTATCTATGGCCAATTTGCTCGCGCGCACTGTTAGCCTGCGAGGAAGCAGAAGCTCAGGCGATGCTCGACCTTGTTGTCGCAGCGTATACCATGAAGGTGCTTGCGCACGAAGGGTGGTACCCCGAGCTCAATGCGTGCTGTATGTGTGCAGACAAAGCCTTAAGCTATGTTTCGCCTCGTGCAGGGGGAGCGCTCTGTTCAAGCTGCGCGCGCAATGTTTCAGGAGCAGTCGAGCTGGATGCTATCGAGTTTTCATGGTTTCGCTCTCTCATTAGTGCAACTTTCAGCGAACTGCTCGCAGGCAAGGTATCGGGACCCGTCGCCTTGCTTATGCTTTCCCTCGCGCATACCTGGGCAGCAACGCATCTCGACTGCAGGCTAAAGGCAATGGAGTTTTTAGTAGGAAAGACAGCATAACGGTGCTGTCTTGTGTGCCTTGTCTATGTTCTGTGCTAGAATCGCGCGGGTAATTTACCTCGTACCTGGTGGTTCGTTTCCCTCGACGGCCGTTCCGGTTCGAGGCGTATGTATGCGTTCTGTATCGGGGCGCGCCTATGAAGAGAGGACTGTAATGACTATTTCAAAAGAACAAAAGGCTGAGCTTATTCGCATCTATGGCAAGGATGAGTACGATTCGGGATCTGCTGCAGTTCAGGTGGCTATTCATACCGCTCGTATTCGCGAGTTAACTGAGCACATGAAGGTTCACCCGAAGGATTTCCATACGCGACGCGGCTTGCTTATGCTAGTTGGTAAACGTCGTCGCCTCCTTTCATACATTAAGAATCGTGATATTGAGGAGTACCGGTCGCTGATTGAACGACTGGGCATCCGCGACAACGTGTAGGCCTGAGTTATTCCAAGGCGCCGGATGGCGCCTCTTTTATAAGCGGCCCGTCTGCAATGGGGTAGACGGAGATAGGGAAATTATTTGTTATGGCTAAAGTGAGTTACGAATTTGAACTGTATGGCAAATCATATGCACTCGAGACCGGTGAGCTGGCAAAGCAGGCAACCGGTGCCTGTGTGGTTCGCTGTGGAGAATCGGAAGCACTGCTTACCGTAGTAGTTTCCAAGGAACGCAAAAACTACGATTTCTTTCCCTTAACGGTAGATTTCAACGAGAAAATGTATGCCGTTGGACGTATTCCTGGCAGCTACCTCAAGCGTGAGTCGCGGCCTTCGGAAAAGGGTATGCTTACGGCGCGCATGATCGATCGTCCACTGCGTCCAAGTTTTCCTGAGGGATTTCGCAATGAGGTACAGGTAGTTGCAACAACACTCGTATCCGACCAGATCAACCCCTTAGATACCATATGCGTTATGGCAGCTTCTGCAGCACTAACGACAGGAGGTGTTCCCTTTGAAGGACCGCTTTCCTGCGTACGCATTGGGCGCGACATAGAGAGTGGCGACTGGATCGTTAACCCCACCTATGAAGAGCGCTCTCATTCCGACCTCGATCTCGAGCTTGCTGGCACTGCCGACTTCATTTCCATGCTCGAAGCTTCGGGCGATGAGGTAAGCGAAGAGGACATGTTGGCCGCTATGACCTTTGGCCAGGGAGTTCTACGTGAGTTCTGTGAGCAGCAACAGATCTTCTTTGAGAAGGTACGCCTTGCAAATGGCCCCTTTCCCGAGCGCAGCTATATCTACGAC
>CAYTTI010000092.1:2421-5120 GCA_964440675.1 uncultured Coriobacteriaceae bacterium | reverse complement strand
GCTGGTACTGCATTCCGGAGGAAACCTATTTTACCGATACTCAAGTGCGTCACGGTGACGAAAAGCGGGGCACACCAGGTGAGCACCTGTGTCCGGACTGTGGCCGTCCCCTGCAGCGCGTGCAGGAAAACAGCTGGTTTTTTAAGCTTTCCGAATTTCAGGAACCCTTGCTTAAGCTCTACCAGGAAAACCCCAGCTTCATTGAGCCAGAAACGCGCCGCAACGAAGTAGTTTCCTTTGTGGAAGGGGGTCTGCGCGACCTGTCAGTATCACGTACGAGCTTCGATTGGGGCATTCCTCTACCCTTTGATTCCGAGCATGTTACCTACGTATGGTTCGATGCGCTCATCAACTACATTACCGCTCTTGGCTACGGTTTAGAAGCTACCGGTGTGCAGGAGGCTGGCGTGCAGGAGGCTGGCGCGCAAGATGCCAGTAGCTCAGATAGCTCAAGCGAGATGAAGCGCTTATGGCCTGGGCAGCACGTGGTAGGTAAGGACATTATCCGCTTTCACTGCGTGATATGGCCCGCCATGCTCATGGCGGCAGGCATTGAGGTACCCCGTGGGATCTTTAGTCACGGCTTTTTAATGGTACGCAATGAGCAGACGGGTCAGGGTGAAAAAATGAGCAAGTCGCGTGGTAACGCGATTGCACCTCGTGAGGTTCTCGATATGTTAGGTGTTGAGGGCTACCGTTACTACTTTATGCGTGACGTTGCTCACGGCCAGGACTCCGCTATCAGTTTTGCGCGTATGGAGCAGGTCTATAACACCGATCTTGCAAATTCGTGGGGTAACTTGGTGAGTCGTACACTCAATATGGCCGACAAGTACTTCGATGGCAGAACCGCCCAATTGCCCGAAGGCTGGCAGAACCGCCCGAGCACGGTGCGCGACGTTGCACAGGGTATTGTCGAGCGCTACGCTTCCCGTATGAAGGTATTCGACTATCAAGGGGGCATTCAGCAGGTATTAGAGCTCGTGCACGAGGCGAACCACTATATAGAGAAAAGTGAACCGTGGCTGTTGGCGAAAGATGCCGAAAAACACGAGGAGTTGGCCTTTGTGATAACTACCCTGCTCGAGGCCATTCGCATTATTGCTCATCTGTTTGAGCCGATTATGCCAAGGAGTTCTGCTGAGGTACTCAAACGCATGTCCTGTGATGCAGAAATTGGAAGCTGCGAGCTTGAACGGATGTGTGTATGGGGAGGCATACCGCAGGGGGTTCCCGTGCGTAAAGGAGAGCCTCTGTTCCCGCGTTTGAGCGCGTAGGTGCGTAAGCGCGTAAGCGTTGTGCATGCATGTCTCTAGGTGTCTACAGGTGAACGAAGCTTCTTATGGCGAGATATTCAAAACTGGCTTCGCCTTCGGCAACCCGTGCGGTACTCGAGGAATTTGGCTTGACGACCAAGTATCGACTTGGACAGAACTTTCTTATTTCTGACACGGTGATTGGTCGTATTATCGAGCTTGCTGAGCCTTCCCACAACGATATCGTACTTGAGGTTGGCCCTGGAATCGGGACGCTTACCTGTGCGCTTTTACCTCGATCCTTGGCGGTTGTTGCTATCGAGGCAGACGGCCGTCTTACTCCAGTTTTGAACACTACCTGTGCCGGTTTGGGGCGGATGGCGCTCATCGAGGGTGACGCTACACGTGTATCTGCCCAGCGCATAAGCCAAGCGGTAAGCTCGGTGGTACCTAAAGATTGTGCATCTGCTCCCACAGCCTTTATAGCAAACTTGCCCTACCAGGTCGCAGCTACACTCGTGTTGCGCTATCTCGAAGAGATACCTAGCATCGAGCGTGCCGTGGTTATGGTTCAAACAGAGGTAGCGCATCGTATGATGGCATCCCCTCACACGAAGGCTTACGGTGCCTACACCGCAAAGCTTGCCTTAGTGGGCAGGGTGGTGGATCACGTTCAGGTAGATCCTCAAAACTTTCTACCCGCTCCCCATGTGAATTCGACGGTTGTGAAAATTGAGCGTGTTATGGCTCGACACCCCGATACTCACGAAGTCTTAACAGATAGGGAGCACATCCTTTGTGGGCGCGTTATAGATGCTGCCTTTTTGCAGCGTCGTAAGATGATTCGTAATTCCATGAGGGCGGCAGGTTTTAATGAGACCGTGCTTGATGCAGCGTATGCGGCGGCGCATGTGGATCCGACCTGCCGTGCGGAATCCCTTGCCCCTGCTGCTTTCATACGCTTGAGTCGAGTCATTGCTGCCTTGCTGTCCGAGCAACAGGGTAAGTAAGACGGGTGAGGGTGGATCGTCGTAAGGATGAACTGTTGTTCCGGGCCGTGTTGCAAGGATGGACTGTTGTTCCGAGCTACGTCAAAAGACAGCCATGTCACAAGACATACCACTTGGAAATGGAGACCTATGAGTGCCAGTGATTTTTCTGACCGTGTTGTTCGCGCTGCTGGCTCAGAAGGGGAGCTCTTTGATCATATTTCCCGTGTGCTCAACGCGGATGGGGAGCTCTTTCATGACAAGCGTATGAGGGTACAGGTGCCTCCCGTCCCTGCAGCGCCGCTTGTCGATACCCACGGGCATTTCTTTGTAGATATGAAGCCAACGCCCGAGATTTGCTTGGTACGAGCAGCACTTGCAGGTGTTGCTGCGCTCATTGTGCCCATAAACCCGGCTGAGCGAGATGGCCTGGGTGCACGAGCAAGCACAGGTG
>CAYTTI010000092.1:0-2321 GCA_964440675.1 uncultured Coriobacteriaceae bacterium | reverse complement strand
GGTGCACGAGCAGTACTTGACCGACTTTCGCGTTGGCAAGAGGCAGGACAAAGGCTGCTCGATGCCTGTATTGACGAGGGTATCAAGCTCCCTGTGTTTGATGGGGAGACCCCGTCGGCACATCTACCCATGAATGTGCGTATTGTTGCTGGTTTTCATCCCTATGACGCTGCTCAGCTGCAAGATGCCCATGCCTTGTCCGAGCTTGAGGTACTGCTCAACGACGCACGCTGTGTGGGTGTAGGGGAGTTTGGTCTTGATTTCGGACCTCACTCGCGTGTTCCTGCAGACATTCAAGAGCAGGCATTTCGCACGCAGCTACAGTTTGCTCATAGTCGCGGGCTTCCCGTACAGCTACATATTCGGGACGCTCAAGGAGATGAGGCCACACAGGCGCACCGCGACGCGCTTCGTATCTTGGATGAGGAAGGGATACCGCAGGCCGGCTGTGATCTGCACTGCTTTACCTGCGGACCCGAGGTTTTGGCACCCTTTGTGCAGCGCGGATGCTATATAGCCTTTGGGGGTGTTGCGACTTTTAGTCGTTCGGATGATATTCGTGAGGCGGCAGCTGCCTGTCCACAGGAGCTCTTGCTCTCGGAAACCGACTGTCCCTTCATGACACCGGCACCCTTACGTGGGCTCTCATGCGAACCTGCAATGGTGACGTGGAACGCTGCTTGTGTGGCGCGGGTGCGTGAAGAAGTCCTCGGCATTCCGCCCGCGCAGACTTATCATGCGCTGTGGGAAAACGCACATAGGCTCTTTACGCTTGTATAGTGAGTTTAGGTATGGCGATCGGACAGCGCACACTCATCAGATACCAGAAACGTTCGACAATCAGCGCGCATCAGATATCAGAAATACTTGGCAAGCAGACACACTTACATGCTCTTTGAATCTGCGTAAACGTAAGATTTCGTGATCTTACACCTATGTCTGAGCAATTGATGCGTGTTCGTGTCGTCCTGAGCGGTCGTGGGTAGGCTTTCTGTGTCACGTTTTAGGCCACGTTCTAGGTCAAGCAGCGAGAAGCTACATGCGCGAAAAGGTAGCATTGCTACGTACGGGTAGAGGTGGCATTGCTACATGCGCAAAAAGGCGGCATGCAGCTCATCGCTGAAAGCCCTGCGAGCTGATGTGGGAGGCTGCATGCTTGAAGCTACGGCGTTGCGTAGTGCATGGGAGGGATTTAGTGAGCTCACCTGGCCAACACGCTGTATAGGATGCGATGTTCCCGGCAAACTTCTATGCGATGCATGTAGAGATGAGCTTCCCTATATCGAGCAGAGTTGGGCCTGCCCCGTGTGCGGAGCCCCCTTTGGTTATCTCACCTGTACTGCCTGTGTCTGTGACTGGGTTGTGCCGGTGCGCTGTGTTCTGTCGTATGAAAGTTTTGGAGTGCATATCCCCAAGCTCTTAAAGGATGCTCACGAGCTGCGCCTCGCCGCGCTTATGGCCGAGCTCATGGCACGCGTGTATGTAGGTACATCATTGAAGGACTATCACGCAGATGCCATCTGTTTTGTGCCTGCGACCGAGACAGCGTACCGGCAGCGCGGCTTCGACCATATGCAGCTCGTAGCGCAAGCGCTGAGCTGTGAGTTGTCACTGCCGGTGGCCGATGTCTTGCTGCGCTCATCTGTACAAGATCAGAGGGCATTAACGAGAGACGAGCGTGAGGACAACCTTATGAACAGCGTGCAGGTACTTGGGGATGTCCTCGATGTACACTTTTTGCTCGTTGATGATGTGGTCACAACAGGAGCCTCTATGCAGGCCTGTGCCAACGCTCTGTATGCAGCTGGAGCTGGGCGTGTTGTAGGGCTGGCGCTTTCACGCGTGTGGTAGGTTGATTTTCAACCTCAGCGATAACCCCAGCGATACACATGTGTGGTAGCAAGGCGGTTTTGGTCAATATCTTCGTAAGTCTAGTGCTCTTGGTATAATAAGACATCCCGCCAGGTCTGTGGTTGCGGGCAGCGTGCTGCCCAAGTCCATGTCAGACGAGGACAAAAGGATCCACGTAAGTTTCGGCGTGCGCGTCGTAGCAATCATGGCTCGTCCTAGAGGTAAGTCGTACCGTTTGTTGAAAGAGGAACTTGGGGTTCCGCAGACGAGAGGGTTAGTAGTGCGAAGCATCGCGGTGCTTTTAGCAAACGCTCCAGTACGCGAGTGTGGGGTCAAAAACCAGGTCAGCTGGCGGGGGTCAGCTGGCGGAGTTGGCTTTACGGGCATAACAGGGAGAAACAATGAAGAGATTTGTTCACCGTACACTCCGAGTTATAGCTGGAATGTGTGTTCTCTGTGTTGTCGTTGGG
>CAYTTI010000091.1:0-5139 GCA_964440675.1 uncultured Coriobacteriaceae bacterium | reverse complement strand
TTGAAAGCCCTTGTACTAGCAAAACGTCGTTCGGGATCGAAGGCTGTTGCTGCAAGCACAAGCTGTGCGCGCTTGCCAGTAATTCCTGCCGCATTGAGATCTTCTTCGTTTGTTTGACCTTTCGGGTCGCTTCCTGTACAGCAGTAGAGAATAAGCATTCCTAAAGCATAGATATCACTGCGTACGCTCGTTTGACCAAAACCATACTGTTCGGGTGGCGCGTAGGCGCGTGTTCCAAAGTGCGTGGTATCTGATAATCTGCCGTCGCAAAAACGGCGCGCGATACCGAAATCGATAAGCGTGGCAATGAGGCCTTCTGTCCCTTGAGCAAGAATTATGTTTGCGGGCTTTAGATCACGATGAATGAGCGGTGGATTGCATACCTCGTGCAGCTCGATTACCGCATTGCATACGGCAGGAATTACCCGAGTGGCGAGATCGGCAGATGCTCCATGGCGATTAACATACGCCTCTAATGTCTCACCAGGCACATACTCGGATACCACTACGAGCTCACTACCCGTTTTATAGCATTCGAGAATCCGCGGTACATGCTGCATGTGCATTTCGTTTTGCTGGATCGCGAACAGATCCTCATATGCCGAACCAATACCTAGCTCGAGGCTCATGCGCTTGCGTACAAAGGGACCAAGCGCAGCGCCATTGGATCCTACGAATTCTACTAGTTCGGTAAGGGTGCCTGTTGCGTGGTCATCGTCTTGCTCAGTCGACATAGCGCTCATACGGCGGATGGATCGGTAACACTCACTGCGATGTAGTGTCGAAAGATAGGCTGCTACATCATCTTGCTCAGATGCTTGTTGGTGATGAATCCCGTGTTCTGTCATGGCCTCATCGTAACAGACTGGTGCCATCCCAGAGCTATACACAGTTGATAACGGTATTCCAAAGTTACGCTACGGTAGTTTCGCACTAAATTGACAGCGGTAGTCTCACGCTAAATCGACAGTGGATGTTCGCCAAACCGATAGAGCTCCTCGTTGGTTTTCATGAGTCCGAATCCTCGATCGATACAAAATATGAGAATGGCATCACGGCGATCCTTGCAGTACAACTCATTAACGCCAGCGGCTTTGAGAACACGGTTGGTTTCGACTAAATCGCAGTCGAGAGCGAAAGCGAGTCGCAACACCTTATCACGTGACGGGCGGTCACGCTGTCCTTCAAAAATTTGATATCCATAGGTGACATTGACGCCGGATGCACGCACTACACTTGCACGTCGTAAGCCTTTTTCAACAAGGAGTTGGTTGAGATAGTCTGCAAGCGACCGATGCCCGATGTCGTGTTCGTCGGTGAACGACACCGGGCTTGGCGAGCTCAAAAGCTCATGTAAAAGCTCATCGGTCAAAGGCTCGGGAATGTTTGATGAGGTCCGCTGTTTGTTCTTACCAGTAAACAACTTTCGTCTTGACATACGATCCTTCCCGAGTGCGTAGCAAGCATCCTGAGAGAGCATTCGTATCCTGGGAGCGTACCTGCATCCTGAGAGAGCACATAGCTCAAGCCGTCTAGGAAAGTGCCCAGCTTGCTGTCGCTTCGTTAGAAATGACACTACTAAAGTAAAGCACTCTGATGGTATCGGCTTCAAAATACAGCATTCCAGAAACCGTGCCACCTGCCGCAAGTGTGCCCGAGCTTAAACTGTTTGTAGCCTCAGAGTAATAGGTGCAGTACTCCTGCGCTCCCTGAGCGTCCTCGCCCTTCCAGTCATATTCGTTGTAACTTGCGGTCTCATCACTATTGTTGACGTAGGTTACTTGCACCCCTACGATCTCCGAGCCGTCGTAGTTGACCAAGCCGGTCTCTACCGAATCGACTGTGACCGTGAGACCACTATCAAGCTCGAGGGTAGTACCAACTGTTAAATCGGTGTAGCCATCGGTAGTCTCGGTGTCATCGGCAGTGGTGTTGTCTGAGCCGCTTTCGGTACTGCTCTGTGAGGTACCCGTAGCTTCTGCACCACTTATCGCATCGTCAATAGCAGCGCTGTACATGCTTTGCGTGCCTAATACGATTGCTAGAGCGGCCACATTGATAACGAGAGCCGCGATAGCAAAGCCCTTACCAGATTTTTTGCCACGCAGCACGCCTACCAGTCCCACTATTGCAAAGATCAAACCCACCGCGCCAATGATGAAGGCGAAGTTGTTGATAATGGGCATCCATGACATAACAGCCGCGATGATACCGAGTACGATTGCAACGATCGAGGCGACAGATTTCGACATGCCCTGCTTACCTTCTGTCATGTTTCCTCCTTTATGAGATAGTTCGCTAGGGTGTCTCTCATTGTGGAGAGTTAGCGAAGGATTTTCATTAGCTGGCAGCTAATGTTGGGGCAGGGCAAGGAACAGTACTGTGCCCGGGGCACGGCTGGACATATCTCCGCATGATGCAATAATTTCTCTTACAAAGTATATCGACATACATAGTACTCTGTGATACAGTGATACATGTCAGATGTCAGGTCATGATGAACCCAGGTTATATCCAAGGGCATGTGGAACAGCAGGAGGTGAGGGGTATGTCGACGCGAGATGCCGTAAGCGATCTTATCAGAGGAAACATCGACGCTATCATTCTCCGAACGCTTAAGGATGGCGATAGCTATGGCTATGAAATACTTAAAGGCATAGTCAGTGCGAGCCAAGGCGAATACGAGATGAAAGAGCCGTCGTTGTATACCTCCTTAAAGCGCCTCGAAAGCCAGGGATTCGTTAGGAGCTATTGGGGCGATGAAACACAGGGTGCACGACGAAAGTACTATCACGTAACTAAAGCAGGTGCGAATGAACTTGCCGAAGCAACCGAACGATGGATTCGTGTTCGCAGAATTATCGATCGTCTGCTTAAGCAGGATAGGGGAGACAAATGAACGAGTTGCGCATGTACGTTGAGCGCCTGTTTGAAGGAAAAGTGCTCACGAAAGATACCATTGAGCTAAAAGAAGAAATCTACGGGAATCTCGTTGCGCGCTATGAGGACTATGTTGCAAGTGGCGTGTCTGAGGCCGAAGCTCTCCAAAAAACGAAGGCGAGCATAACCAGTATTGAAGATGTGCTAGCTGAACAAAACGAGAGTTTGGGTGCTGGTGATAAGACCGCTCAGGATGCTGCCAGTAGTATGGATGCTGTTAGTAGTATGGACGCCACAAGCAACATGAATACTGCAGGTAACACAGATAGTGCGGATGGCACAGGCAGTATTGTTACTGCCGATGCGACCAATGCTGTCGGTGCGCACAAAACGCCTCGCAAGCGCTGGATGTATGTTGTGGGGGCAGTCGCGGCTGTCTTTTTGCTTGGGATGTTAGTTGTTGCTGGCATAAATGTGTTTAAGGGTACTACTGGCACCAGGTCGTATGAACAAGCGCTCACATCGCAGGCAAGTACGGGCAATACCAGCAATCAGTCAAACAGCAACACACAGGATAACCAGTCGAGTAGTGCAGCCACAACAGACAGCACGGCTACTACGACAACAGAAAGTCTGCCAACAGACAGGCTGCGCTACGATATCTACATCGATGCAAACGGCAATCTGCGCTATGACGATGATTATGCAGATGAGCTTATCTATGCCATCGTAGAAAGCAGCTATACAGATGTTGCAACTTTCGTGGGAACATCTCTTTCTGACACAACAGCGACTGCAAGCTTTGTGGCCTCGCTTCCTATGGGGGAGTGGTTCGCTGCGCTCAACGCTTCAAGTGGGGGCGATGTGCTGTCCTACTCCTACAACGCAGTGCCTGAACACTGTGATGATGATTCGGTAGAGGCAGCACTGGCATACAATGCCACAGCCATCTTCTGTGCCATGTCCGATGTATCAAGAATTGCAATCGCAGTAAGCGAGAGCGACGATCCCTACGACTACGACTATTACGTGTTCGACAGAACTGTTGTAGAAACTCTTTATGGCATAAGCCTTACTAGCGACTTGGTAAACGAAGCAGGTTGGCAGCAGCTTAAAGTTGACAATCTGTACGCCAGCCACTTTATCGAATCTATGATTGACAGGGCAGAGCGCTAGCAGGCCGTCTAACTGGTAGTTTGTTGGATCCTATTCCGTCTGACCGTTACGCTACATACGCTACAAACCAAGAGCCCCTCCCGTACCACGGCACGGGAGGGGCTTTCTTAGGTGTGCCGAGCATGCACGTTTTCTCATGGGTGATGAGTCTCGAGCGCCCCCGGCAGCGGGAAGCGCATAGCCTGCTCGATTGAGCTACTACTTATGAATCTCGTTTCTTCGTTAAACAGATACCCACAATTGAGGCGATGAGTATGAAGGGGGAGATGCGTACAAAAACCCATTCAAAGGCATGATAGAGCGTACCCACTACTGCAATTTCTGGATCAGTGAAATCCCATGTGAGATACGAACTGCCCAGCATGACCAAGCTCGCAAAGATCACGATTACCAGCGCGCAAACTGCAATGCATATTCCATGAAGTACCTTACGGCGCATTTCCTTTTGGCGGGCAAGCTGGAGATTGACCACCTCAAGTTTCTCAGCAAGCTTCTTGATATCATCTACGCTCGGCTCATCACCCGCCTTGTCAAGGCTTTCTCCCAGTAAAACGTTAACAGTTGTATCGAGCTCTTTGGAAAGCGCTATCAGCAAATCTGCATCGGGAACGGAGAGTCCTCGTTCCCATTTGGATACTGTTTGTCGCACCACGTTGAGTTTGATGGCAAGCTCTTCTTGGGATAAGCCCTTGGACTCTCTCATAGCCTTGATATTCTCGCTCAGCATAGAAATCGCCTCCAAAGCGCTTCTCTAAAAACTACTGCACTGCATACCGCCATTATTGCGAGCGCCTTGTCGTTGCCTCAAGCAACGCTCTTTAACATATTTCTTGGCTAATTTTCGAGGAAAAGGACATTTGATCTTTATTACAGGTGTGTTTCGAGTACTATGTACCGGTCAGGCCGTGTCGGCTACATCGTTGTCGATTGAAAGGAAACATGCCTATGAAGGGTTACGCAATGCTTAAGATTGGCGAGTCCGGATGGATTGAGAAGGACCGCCCTGCATGTGGGCCGATGGATGCCATCGTTAAGCCCCTTGCAGTTGCTATTTGTACGTCCGATGTTCACACCCTTTGGGAG
>CAYTTI010000090.1:0-5148 GCA_964440675.1 uncultured Coriobacteriaceae bacterium | reverse complement strand
CGCCATACATGGAACGTCTGGTATGGCAACATCAAAGTCAATGTTGTTTTCTTCCAGGACGGGAATCCAGTCCTTCAGGATCTCTCTGGTAAGCTCGGCCGCCTCAACAGGCTCCATAGCAAATGCAAACTCATCTGAGTTCAACTTGAACCAGTCAAAAATGGTGTCAGTGTATGTCTTGAGATCATGTGCCTTTCTCTCGGCAGTACGTATATAGTCGTCGCGCTCTTTTCCAGATACGCTTCCTCGGCAGACCGCATCCAAGTAACCAATCAATGTCGTGAGCGGTGTTCTCACATCGTGGGAAAGACTTGTCATAAGCTGCCTGTTCATTTCGTCATTACGACGCATGATATCCAGCTGCTCTTCATATTCTGCAACGACTTCGTTGATTTGATAGGCAATAGAGGCGACTGGACTACCTGGTTGTGCCAAAAGCCTTCGGTTTTTATTCCCCGCCCTTATTTCCGAAAGGATTTCTTCCATTTCTCGCAGCTGCGCCTTTGTGTTCAACAGGCGTAACACTAAGGCGAGAATTACGCAGGCTACAACAGTTCCCAATATCAATATGAGCACTTTCATGACATGTTCCATATCATGGCATGTTCCATACGCCTGAGAGGTCTTACCTGTTAGAGATTTTTATTGAACCGATAGCCGATTCCTTTCACCGTTTGAATAACGGTAGGAGCGCTTGGATCCGGTTCAATCTTTTTCCGAAGCTTGCTGATCATAACCATAATGTTGGCATCGTCGTAGAAATATTCCTCTTGCCAAACCGCCTCATATATTTGCCGCTTCGTCATGATTCTGCCCTGATGCCGAGCAAGATACACCAGCAGCTCAAACTCCTTGTTCGGCAGCTCAAAGCTTCCCTTGTAAGTCGTCACGCTGCGCTCGGCAAGGTCGATGGTCAAACCGTCATATGAGAGAAGCTCTTTAGATGCGTCTGTTTCGTTTAGCACGGTATACCGCCTGATGAGGGAGGAGACCCTCGCCAAAAACTCATCAATATCGAAGGGTTTTGCCAGATAGTCGTCTGCCCCCGAGCGTAGCCCACGTACTTTGCTGGCACTATCGCCCTTTGCCGTAAGCATTAAAACTGGCACAGAGCTACTGGCTCGTATCTCCTCTAGTACCTCGAATCCACCAAGCCCTGGCATCATGACATCGAGCACCACCAGCTGATAGCTATCTTTTGAAAAGGCAGCAAGTCCTTCCCTGCCGGTATGCCGACAGTCTACCTGCATCTGCTCTGCTTGAATCTGCTGCTTGAGCAGGGCACATAAATCTGTATCGTCGTCTATGATCAAAACTTTCGTCACAGCAATCGCATCTCTAACTACTTACCCATACCTGCGTTTCGCCCTGTTCACGAGCCCTATTCACCTATTCATGAGGCCTGTTCACGAGCTCTGTTCACTAACCCTGTTCACGAGCCTTGTTCGGCCTTGATCTTCTCTAACAGCCGACGCATGTCGCGCTGCACGCCGTGCTCCACATTCGTTTCGATAACACGCTCTGCCACCTGCTTCACGCCATACAAAGCATTGCCCATAGCAACAGGATGACCCACGTAGCGAAGAATGTCGTAGTCGTTCATCGAATCACCGTAGGCCATAACCTCATCGGGGGTAAACAGATAGTGGCGCATAACCTTTTTGATGCCGTTCGCCTTCGATACATGGCGCGGCATATAGTCAATACCACGATCACCCGTCCAGGCAAAAGTCCAGATATCACCCAACTCAACGCCCAAGGCATACACAATATCGGGTGCGAGCGCCTGATCTTCACACAGGATAACCCCGTTGTAGATTATGGTTTCAGGATCAGGAACTTCGTTGAGCACGGTTTGCCCGCTCGAGCCCGGACCCAAAGGGAGGCGCCCAAACTTTTGTGGCGGATCAAAGCAGTACCCAACACTGTAGGTACGGGCAATCAAGTGCAGGCAGTCGAATTGGTTTACGACCTCAGACAGACGTAAAATAGCCTCATGACTAAAGGTTTCGCGTGAGATCAGTCGCCCATCTATGTACACTTCGGCTCCGTTGGAGCACACAAAGTCCATCTCATCGAATATGGGTGCAAACACATTGGAGAGATCAGAAAAACGCCTCCCCGAACTTACGGCAAAATGCACGCCATAGCTGCGCAGCTCGCGTATCAACTCGAAGGTCCCGTTGGGGATGTGTAAGGGACGGTCGAACAGTGTGCCATCCATATCTGAAGCAATAAGGCGTATCATAGCTTCGCTCCAAATCGTAGGGTTTCAGATCCGTCTCCGCCCTGACGCAGCTCATCAAGCAAGCGCTGCATGTCACGCTGAACGCCCTGTTCAAGATAAGATTCGATGATGCGTGTCGCCACCTGCTTGGGTGCGTATAAGGCGTTTGACATGGCCGTGGGATGCCCCACCATGCGGAAAATGTCGTAGTCGTTCATTGAGTCGCCGTAGGCAATGGTCTCTTCGGGCAGAACGTCGTAGAATTCCATAACCTGCTGGATACCTGTCGCCTTGTTCACGTGCGCTGGCATGAAGTCCATGGAGCTATTATCGGTGGGAGCAAAGGTGAAGTCTTGACCCATCTCCAAATTGAATAAATAGGCGATATCCATAATCGAGGTTTCATTATCGCAGGCAATGCTCCCTGTCATGATATTCATTATGGGAGGCGGCACGGCAGGTATGGGGTAAAAGTCCCACTGCTTGGCAATCGTCTTCTCAAAGCGCACAACCTTGGCGGGATCGTCGAGCAAGAAGGCGCGATCATTTTCGTCGTGAACAACCATGTGGAGCGAGTCGAACTCATCACACAAATGCTTAAGACGCATCAAGGCCTCGTAGCTATACAACTCGCGATCAACCGTTTTTCCCTGAATTACAACATTGCAGCCGTTGGAGCATACAAAGTCCATCTCCTTGGCAACGGGCTCAAACACAGCATGCAAAAACTGATAGGGACGACCCGAGCTCACACAAAAGCGCACGCCCTCAGCCCAGAGATTATGAATGAGCTCGCAGGTTCCCTCAGGCACCTCGCTTTTCTCGTTGAGCAGTGTGCCATCCATGTCGGAGGCAATGAGGCGAATCATGGCGCTAACCTCTCAGCTCATCGAGAAGGCGTTGCATCTCCTTTTGAACGCTATGGTCTTTGTTTGAACCAATCATGCGTTCAGAAATTTGCTGTACCGCATAGCGCGCATTTTCCATAGCTACCGGGTGACCAACCAAACGAAGAATCTCGTAGTCGTTCATCGAATCGCCAAAGGCCATAACCTCATCCGGGGTAATGCCGTAGTAATCCATAACCTGTTGAATACCCGTAGCCTTGCTTACATAGCGCGGCATAACGTCAATCCAGCGCACATCGGAAGGTGCAAAGCGGAACGAATCGCCCAGCTCACGGTCAAGGGCATAGGCCATATCCATGAGGTAGTCGGCATCATCGCAGTATATTGAACCCTTTAAGATATTTACCTCGGGTCCTGGAATAACATTGACGCGCACCTCGTTGCGCAGATCCTTGTCGAGCGCACGTTCAAACTTATCAAGATCATCGAGCAAATAGGAATGAACACGGTCATTGAGCATGAGGTGTAGACAGTCGAACATCGCCACGACACGATCAAGCTTCATCACCGCTTTGTGCGAATAGATTTCGCGGTCGATCATCTGACCCTGCACATACACCTGACAGCCATTAGCAGCAACGAAATCCATTTCGGATATAACGGGCTCGAAAAACTCACAGAGTGTAGCGTAGCGACGCCCCGAGGTAACACAGAAGTTGATCCCGTGTGTGCGCAGTTCACGAATTAAGTCAAAGGTTTCGGGAGGCATCTGAGCATTCTCATCGAGTAGCGTGCCGTCCATATCTGAGCAAATGAGCTTAATCATTCTCGTAAGACCTCCAGAATCGATGCTCATAGTTTCTTCTGCGAGTGTACATCAACCTTGCATGCCGGCTGCGCCTGTGCAAAGCGTGCAACCAAGTGCTGCAGCATATCTACCTGACGCTCCATATCTTCTCCTGCTATAAACTCACGCACCGAATGGAAGTAGTAGCCACCCGTCGCTAGATTAGGGCAAGGCAGACCTCGTGCAGAAAGCTGCGACCCATCGGTGCCCCCTCGAATGGGGCGCACCATGGGCTCGATACCGAGCTCTTTGTTTGCAGCAACGGCGTTATCGACCAAAAACATACATGGTTGTATGGCTGCTTCCATGTTTGAGTACTGATCGTGTATGGATACTTCCACCTCAGCGCCAGGATATTCCTCTTCAAGCCTTCGTGCTGTTACTTCTAGAGCCCGCTTTCTCTGCTGCAACCCCTCAGTGGAAAAATCGCGCAGTATGTAGTGTGCACACACACAGGACTCGTTGCCCGAAACATCTGAGCAGTGATAAAAGCCCTCGTAGCCCTCGGTGTGCTCGGGACGCTCGGTGTGCGGTAGCGCGCGGTCAAACTGGGCGAAAAGAGCGGTTGCGTTAATGAGAAGGTCTTTGGCCGAACCAGGATGCACCATGATTCCACGGATGGTAACCGTTGCCTCAGCCGCATTGAAGGTTTCATAGGATATTTCTCCCAGCTCACCTCCGTCGAGGGTGTAGGCCCAGGTGGCTCCAAAGTCGTGGAGCGGCAGCAGGCGTGCCCCATGTCCAATTTCCTCATCAGGCACAAAGGCAACCTTAATAGCCGGGTGAAGCAAACTCGTATCCTGTTTGAGGCGTGCCAAGAGCGCCACGATTTCCGCTATACCAGCCTTATCGTCTGCCCCAAGCAAGCTGGTACCATCGGTACAGATGATGTGCTTGCCGACCATATGTGCAAGATCGGGGCATTCCTCCGGCGTTATACATACCTCGCGCCCGTCTACTTCTCCCATAACGAGCTTGCCGCCCGTATAGGTAATGACCTGCGGATGTACCTCGTCTCCCGGGACAGCATTGCTGGTATCAATGTGGGCAATAAGGCCAAGGGCGGGAAGCGTACGTGCACACTCACTTGCAGGTAGTGACGCTGTTACGTAGGCATGCTCATTGCGACACACCTCATCTAAGCCCAGCTCTTCCAACTCGCGCTCGAGCAACTTTGCCATCTCATGCTGTGAAGCAGTCGAGGGTGTCTCATCACTATTTGGATC
>CAYTTI010000089.1:0-5157 GCA_964440675.1 uncultured Coriobacteriaceae bacterium | reverse complement strand
CTTTGAAGATGCCATTCGCGTTATCTATGACAAAATGGTACGCGATGAAATGGTGCGGGTGTCTCGAAATGGTCACAAGAAGACCATTCGTAAGAAG
Source organism: uncultured Coriobacteriaceae bacterium (assembly GCA_964440675.1). Taxonomy (GTDB): domain Bacteria; phylum Actinomycetota; class Coriobacteriia; order Coriobacteriales; family Atopobiaceae; genus CADBMC01. Next base: position 5,060 of record CAYTTI010000089.1, on the reverse strand, counting down.
CCAGGCTCACATTGATGCACGCTTAAAGACCGTCCACAGGAAGCCAGGCTCTCAATCGAGAGTCAGGCTTACGTCAGGCTTAAATCGTGCTCGTTTAAGGAGTAAGACAATGGGTAAGGTTGTAGGGATTCTGGGAGCTACTGGTGTTGTGGGTCAGCAGATGATGCAGTGCCTGCAGGAGCGTAATTTTCCGGTAGATCGTTTGGTACCTTTGGCAAGTGCTCGCTCAGCTGGTCGCACGATCGATTTTGCCGGCGACGAGGTAGCTGTGGTGGAAGCTAGGCCTGAGGCATTCGCCGGCATCGATATAGTACTAGGTGCCGCAGACGATGCAACGGCTTCTCAGCTTTTGCCGCATGCAGTTGAGGCAGGTGCAGTGTGTGTGGATAACAGCCACGCCTTTCGTATGGATCCCGCTGTGCCGCTCATCATTCCGGAAATCAATGCCGATGATGCATCATGGCATAAGGGCATCATTGCCAATCCTAACTGTGCCACTATTATTGGTTTGGTTGCTTTGTGGCCCCTGCACAAAATAGCAGGCGTTACCCGCATTATTGCATCGACCTATCAAGCGGCGTCAGGTGCTGGTAAAGCGGGCTTGGACGAGCTCAGTCGCGAGTTGGATTGTGTGGTGGCAGGTACACCCGTGGGTGAAAGCGCTCCATTTCAATACCAGCTTGCCAATAACCTCATTCCGCAGATCGGCTCCTTTGATGACGTGGGATATTCCTCTGAGGAAATGAAGTTCGAGCGTGAGGGTCGCAAAATAATGCATCTACCCAAGCTACGGGTGAATTGCACTTGTGTGCGCGTTCCTGTGATTCGCTCACATTCGGAGTCAATTACTGCTGAATTTGAGAATCCCATTAGTCCGGATGAAGCACGCGCAGCCTTAGTGGCGGCTCCTGGGGTGTGCTTGGTGGATGATCCTGCGCAGTCGCGCTATCCTATGCCGCTTGAAACGAGCGATCAGGATTTGGTGTACGTAGGGCGTGTGCGCCGTGATATTTCTGCATCGGACGATGTTCATGCGCTGACACTCTGGTGCTGTGGCGACCAAATTCGCAAGGGCGCGGCCACCAATGCCGTTCAGATTGCCGAGCTGCTCCTGTAGACATCAGCTAAGCTGCCGCTGCAAATTCTGTAAGTACCAGTCGGGTCGCCTGCGTAGGCACCGACCTGCTGCAGTGGGCACCTATCGAGCTGCCTGAGTAGGTGCCCATCATCAGCGATGCAAGCGACCATGACGCTGCCGTTGAGGTATTTCCGCATCTATACCTGCTAAAGCTAAAACCTATACGAAGCTTTTCTCATTCAGGGTAAGGGGTGTCTGTAGAACTGACGACCCTAGGGAGGATTCGTATGCTGGTACCGATGAAAGAAATTGTTGATGCGGCGCGTGAAGGTCATTACTGCGTTCCAGCACCTAACTACATGGATGTATCGCAGCTCTACGCTGCTGCGGCTGCTGCAGAGCAAGCAAACTCACCATTGATTCTCGACATTGGGCGCTTTGGCGGAAGCCCGCGCGATCTCTTTATTGATCTGTGTCAGGTGAGTCGCAATGTGGCTGAGCGCATAAGTGTACCCACTGCTATCAACCTAGATCATGGCGAGGACTTTGAGTACATTGTGCAGGCGATCTACGATGGGTGTACCTCGGTTATGGCCGATCGCAGCTCGCTGCCTTTCGAGGAAAATGTCGAACAGGTGTCTGAAATTGTACGTATTGCTCATGCGGTAGGCGTGTCTGTTGAGTCGGAGCTTGGCCACGTGGGCACGAATGAGGATGAAGAAGCACTTGGTGGTTTGCAGCACCACGTCGAGACAGAAGAAGAAAAGCGCGCGATGTACACCAATCCCGAGCAGGCTATTGAGTATGTTGAGCGTACCGGCGTTGACTGTTTGGCCGTCGCAGTTGGTACCGTTCATGGCTTCTATCCAGAGGGCTTTGTGCCTTCAGTAGATTTTGAACTGCTTGCTGAATTGCGTGAAAAGGTATCAGTGCCCCTGGTGATCCATGGAGGATCTGGCTCTGGTGATGAAATACTTGCTGGTATGGCTCCTTACGCTTCAAAGCTCAATGTGGGACACGACCTCTTCAAGGCGTACTCAGATGGCATTGCAGCGGCTGTGGCATCGGGTGAAGGTGATCCGGTTGAGGCGGGATCTGCAGCATATACAGCAGAACTCGTACACTATATGGAGGTATTGCAGTCGGCTGGCAAAGCATAAGGTGTTGTACGACCTGTCCGGTACAAGTGCGACAAATGCGAGCTCTTGTCCGGCCTAAGCGCGACAAGTGCGGGTTCCTGCATAATTCCTAAATTACTGTTTGCAAAGCCCGCACGATTTGCCATAATAGACAGGCTACTTTGTGTAGCGGACTATGGTGGGTGTAGCTCAGTTGGCAGAGCGACGGACTGTGGCTCCGTAGGTCGTGGGTTCGAGCCCCATTACCCACCCCATGTGCGCCCTTAGCTCAGCTGGCCAGAGCAGGGGACTCTTAATCCCAAGGTCCAGGGTTCGAATCCCTGAGGGCGCACCATTGAATTCAAGCCAGGAGCGGTCCTGGTTTTTGTTTATACTTGCCCTGTCCCATGTTGTAGGTTAAGGAGCAAGTACATGTTCTGTTCAAGTTGTGGAAAAGAACTCCCCGAGAACGCTAACTTTTGCGATGGATGTGGCACCAATCTTGCTGATTTCGGGCTTGTAGATGGCAATTATACGGGTGGTGAATCTCACGATGAGCGTACGGCAGACGAAACCACTGTGCTCGCCACCGAGGACGTAGCAGACGAAACAACCGTGCTCATCACGGAAAGCTCAGCAGAAGGTGCTACTGAATCCGGCGCTGAGAGTGCGGCAGAAGATGCCACTGAATTCGGCGCTGAGAGCCCAGCAGAAGATGCCACCGGATCCAGTGGTGAGAGTCCAGCAGAAGAGACTCCTGTGTCCAACAATGAGGTTGAACCTGAGGACACATCAGGCCTTAGTACGTTTCCTGAGGACTACACCGAAGTGCTGTCAATGCCTGACAACCTTGGTGAAGGGACAGCACGTGAGGATACCGCCTTTGAGAACACTGCCAAGAGAAAAATGCTCACACGATCTCAAAAGGCCATTATTGGTGTTGTAGCAGCAGTAGCAGTTGCTGCGATTGGCTTTTTTGCCTTTTGGTTTTTCAGTCCTGAGAAAAGCTTGGCATCAGACGTAGAAGCGCTCGTGTACAGCAGCGGTGTTACCGTCTTCGACTTACCCGCAGACGAAGTAGAAGATGCTCTGGGATTGAGCGATGACCTTTTTGCACGCGATGGGGATGCCTTCGAGATTAGCTCGGTGGAGCTTATAGACTCACATATCCCCGACAACACTACGTCAGAGAACGCTAACGATGTACGCATTGTTACTGTGGGAATTGTGCTCGTCAACTCAACTACTGAGATTCATGGCACAACAACTATGGAGTTTGTCTACATCGACAATACGTGGACCTCGACAGACTCGGTAAATATTGAGGATCCGGTATATATCGCCACTGAGGCGGTGGATGACGACAAGGTTATAGAGAATCTCGATGTCATCTTTGAAGTAAGCAATCTGTCTTTTAATTACGATTCAGTAGACCCTGAACTTGTTTCCAACGAGTTTGATAGCGACGAGCAGACGAGCACGGTTGTCTTACTTTTCCCGTTCGATGATGGCGATGTGCAGGCAACCATAGTTTTCGATTTCGATTCAGAAAGTGGTCTGTGGTCTGTATACGATGTTTCGGTAGACGACGACCGCAGTATTGATGCTTTGGATGATGACACCCCCTTAAACACGTACGAGTCAACTGGTTTGGGTTTGCACCTGCAGGGTGACGCCAATTCCATAGCTGAACAACTGGAAGAAGATGGCTTCGAGCTCGCCTCTTCCTCCGAGGAAGAGGATCTTGCAGGCGAGGGCAGTACCTGGATTGTTCGGGACGCAAGTGAGCTACTCGTTGACATGTTCGAGGATGCCCAATTGCTTGTCGAGGATGATACAAGCGAAACAACGAGCAGTGCGAACTCAAGTACGTCCTCGGCAGCGGATACGCGTTCAAATACACCCGTAACGACGGATGCCGGCGACGAAGTATCCGATGATGCTGAGGCTTCCTATGAGAGTGAGGTTTCCGATGAGGGTGAGACCGATAGAAGCGCAACTTTGTTGCTTGGCTACAACATGGCGGTCGATGCTGCAGACGATACCGAAGGGCTAAGCTCCTTTACAGAAGAGGAATTGCTTGATGGTGCTCAGCCAACAGTCTTGATACTGAGTGTGTATTGGGATGATTTGCTGGATATTTCCGAAGATGTAGATACGGTGGCCGAAGCCCTCATCCCTGATGGAGAGTTGGTATCCAGCTATAGCTTTACCGATCTTGATCAAGAGCTCAGCTCAAGCGCTCTGGTAGGAATTATTGAACTTGAAGGTGATATCTATGTGTGGTGCATATCACAGCTGTGTTCTGTAGATCCCGACACTTTGGAGCTCACCAATTCGGTTTTGCGGATTATCCACATGCCAGCAGATACTGCGCTGAGCACACTGAGCTTCGCCTACCTGTATGACGATGAGGAACTAGAGGCGGTAGCCGCAGCAGTTGATTTGCCGGAAGACGAGGATGATTACGTCGATCTGTGTGAGCTCTTTGCCCAGGCAAAGGTTCAGTTGGATATTACTGGTACCAATCCGTACCGGTACAACGCGCTCACAGGGGATTATGAAATCTTCGATGAGGATTCAGATACGTGGGAGATAGTAGACGAAGAAGTGGTCCAAGATTGATCTTGGGTAGCACAAAAGCATGAGGACTATAAGCCAAGAATGAGCGTAAAAAACAACGGGCCAGCTACAGGCTGGTCCGTTTTTCATGACGAGGCGCGCCCAGCAGGATTCGAACCTGCGACCGTCGGATTAGAAGTCCGGTGCTCTATCCAACTGAGCTACGAGCGCATAGGCTGGTTCACTATTATGCACGATTCGTGCGTCCACTACGATAGCTTTGTTATGCACGATTCGTTCGC
>CAYTTI010000088.1:0-5188 GCA_964440675.1 uncultured Coriobacteriaceae bacterium | reverse complement strand
GAAAGCAGGCCTGCAATCAGTGCTCCCGCAGCCAAACTACCATCTATGTAGAGCTGCGAGAGTGCAACCGATGCTGCGCAGCTTGGAATAAGTCCCACCAAGGCCGCAAGCAAAACGGAGCTCACCGGATGTTGGCTCAGCAGCTCACCAATCGTATCAGCTCCCACCGCCTCCACAATGCCTGTGAGTAGCAGCGTTACCACGAAGATAAATAACCCCACTTGTATGGTGTGTATCAAAGCGCTTCTTATGATCGAGTGTGCCACACCGCCGCGTTCGCGGCCATCATGGGCGTGCTCGCGGTCATGACAAGCACATGTGTGGTCGTGGTGGGTATGGTTGTGTTCATCGTGGGTGCATGCGTGATCGCAACAAGCACATGCGTGGACGTGATGGTGATGCCCACAGCCGCATTGCGCGTGTTCACAGAGCTCACATATACGATGCTCCTGAGGTGTAACACCCATAAGGTGACCCGCAATATCGATGGTAAAACCCGCAATCATGCCGACGGCGGCCTTCAATACTAAAATGCTGACGATGCTTACGGGCGCAACCCGACTCGCAACGAACAGTGGTACCATCTCATCCGATGTCGCAAGCATCACCGCAACTAGGGTGCCCAAACTCACCACCCCACCCGAAAAAAGAGTTGCAGCCATAGCAGAAAAGCCACACTGTGGGATGATACCTACCAGAGCACCTATGCTAGAACCCACTAGGCTACCTATGCCAGATCCGAGCTTACCAGCATTTCTCACTACCGCTGCCAGACGCTCCGACGCACAATATTCAAGCGTCTCCATAGCTACGTAGGTGATGCACAAGAACGGCAGCAGTTTGACGGTATCAAGCACCGACTCTTCAACTACCTCAAGCAACAACTCATACGATATCTCGAGCATCTACTTACTCCTCCCAGGGCTGTAAAAGCCCTGTTGGGTATTGCACATCAACAAAGGTGAGGCCATGTGCAGGAGCGCAAGGACCTGCCGCACGCCTATCGCAGGCCTCTAGGACTTCCGAGAGCCAGCTAACAGAACGCCTCCCTGCTCCAACCTCTACGAGGGTGCCTGCGATAGTGCGCACCATCGAATGCAAAAAGGCATTCGCCCGTATGTCCATCGCAATGAGTGCTTCACCCGCTTCTTCAATACGATGTACCCGCAGTGCTTCAACACATCGACAAGTTGGTTTTCCCACTGACGAAGCCTTCTTGCAAAAGCTCGCAAAATCGTGCTCGCCAACCAGCTGCTGGGCTGCCATGTTCATGACGTCCACGTCGAGTTTGGAACGTAGCTGCCAGGCTTTACCCCAAGCCATGACAGGTCGTCCCCTTTCGTTCCATATGCGATAGCGATAGCTGCGAGATATCGCATCAAAGCGTGCAGAAAAGCCAGCAGGTGCTAAAAATGCCGACTGGACAGATATGTCCTCTGGGGTAAGCGCTCCAAGTGCAGACAACAAACGATGTTGCGACATCTGGCGTTCATCGGAGCTTATGGCTGTGCTCACGTACTGTCCGATGGCATGCACCCCGGCATCGGTACGACCTGCACACGTAAGCTCAACTGAGCGATGAAACAAGGTGGCAAGCGCTGTTTCGAGCTCACCCTGTACTGTACGCTGTTCCTTCTGGCGTGCAAAACCAGAAAAGGCATCGCCTCGATACCCAACGCGCAGCACTAAGCTGTGCGACATCTCACTCACTGCATCATCCCCTACGCTCACCGTATTACTCCCTGTGCCCACAGCGCCACCCCATGCCATAGACAGCCTCATCGCTATAACGCTACGAGAATGCCAACCGTAAGTACCACCGCCGCGAGCACGATCAGCTTACTGGCAGCAGACAAAGGTGAGAGCAAGCTTGTGCGCTTTGCAGTCCCATAGCAGCGATCCCGCATGGCATCCGCCAAATGCTCTGCATGTGAAAAGAGCACAACTAAGAGGGCAGTTAATATCTGTGCCCAGCTTGCAAGCCGCGTATACAAGTTTCCGGCATTCAAACGAGCCCCACGCGCTTTCTGAGCCACAACAATGCGGTCGAGCTCGGCAACACATACGGGGATTAAACGCAGTGATACAGCCACTATCATGGAAAGATCTGTCGCGAGCACGCCTATTGTGTCCAGCGGTTTAAGCAGCCATCCAACAGCATCCGACAGCTGCATGATCGTTGTTGTAGACGAGAGCACCAGCGAGAGCGCGAGCAAGATTACAATGCGTGAGGCCGCTACGATCCCACGTTCAGCGCCTGCGTAGCTAATCCCAAACTGCCCTGCAATGACCATATCACCTGAGCCATCCAACACACAGATATTAACGATGAGTGAGAAAAGCAGCAATAGCGCCACGGGTCGTACCGCACGCACGAGCGAGACTGCACTCATATGCGAAAGTACGACTAGCACAGCAGCCAGCACACCCGCGCCAAGCATCACAGCCAGCTGTGGTTTTGCGAACAGCACGATGGTTGTAAGGAACAGGGCACAAAGCTTGACTCGTGCATCTACTGTATGAAGCACGCCTTCGTGCACCACGTATGAACCAGGAACTGCGCTTCTCATGAAGGTATTCCTTTATTGTTTTTCGTGCCCATAAAACACCATCATTGTTCCTTCTGTTCGCGGGAAGCTGACATGGGCTATTTCGACGCGCCTTGGGCTGCAAGCATCAAAGGGAGGGGCACCGTCATGCCAGCCTGCTCAAAAATACCTACATCATCTCGCAAAGCCTGCGGTGTACCCTGCCAGACCATACGCCCTGCATCTATAAGGTAAACCTTCTGCACCAAATCAAGCCAGGTACAGATATCGTGGCTGACAACTACAACGGCAGAACCATCACGGGCGAGCTGCTCGAGCAACGCTTGTAGCTCGCGTGTACCTATACCGTCAAGGCCAGCTGTCGGCTCATCGAACACGTAAGCATCTGCTGGCATTGCCACAACAGCGGCAAGCGCTACCCGGCGAGCCTGTCCGCCCGAAAGTGTAAAGGGCGATGCCTGAGCCATATTCTCAATGTGTAGCATGGACATGGCGTACTCCACCTTTTGGGCGAGCTCTTGGCCCTTCAAGCCTTGATGCATTGGACCAAAGGCTACTTCCTCGTAAACGCTGGTGCAAAAGAGCTGCTCTTCGGGACACTGAAACGCAAGGCCAACAGCTCCAAGCTCCACATGGTTTCCGTTAAGGCTTGCAACTCCTGAATCGGGTGGTAAGACACCCGCCATAATCCGTAAAGCTGTAGACTTTCCCGCACCGGAGGAACCGGCAAGCAAGGTAATGCAACCTGGTTCTGCCCACAGAGACACGTGTGAAAGCACTGGCTCGCTGTCATACGCAAGCGAGACATCAGTAAGCTCAAGGCCAGTGGAATGTGGGCTAGGCAGGCCAGCGGCATGTACGCCAGACTCGGCGGCATATACGCCAGATGAGCCAGTGGAATGTACACCAAGCTCGGCAGCGCGCGTAGTGAGATCAACAGGATCTGTAGTATGGCCAGCTCTTTTATCTGTGGTATGACCGGCCCTTTTCTTTTCTGCTGCCCATTGCTGGGCAATCGCCTGAGGCTCAATACCCAAAGCAGCGCAATGTGCGAGTTCTGCTGCTAAGGGGTCAGTATCAAGTCCTGCGCGCTCAAGGATCTCCGATCTCGTGAGCATATCGCTCAGGCTCCCCTGCCAGGCGAGACGACCTGCTTCCAACAAGCAAATCCTATCTGCATAGAGCATGTCAGCAATCTCATGGCTTGCTACAACCACGCCGTGACCCTGCATGGTGAGTTCGTGCATGAGACAGACAAGATCGCGGCGAGCTGTCGTATCGAGAAAGGCTGTTACTTCATCGAAGACGAGGTAGCGCGGCTCCATAGCAAGCACGCCGGCGGTTGCAAGGCGCTGTTGCTCGCCCCCTGAAAGCTCTTCGCAATTTGCATAGCTTTTATGCTGTAGCCCACACACATCGATCGCATGTTTAACGCGACGCTTCACTTCACTTTGAGATAGACCCAGGTTACACGGGCCAAAGGCTACCTCTTCAAACACGCGGGAAGCTACAAGCTGATCACGTGGATCCTGGCGCACTAATCCCACAGATTGGGCAATCGCCCGACGTGCGCGCTCTCCAGCTGTAGCATCTATCCCGTCTACCATCACACGTCCGCCATCAGGAATGCGTGATGCATTGAGCAGACGTGTCAGGGTGGACTTACCTGAGGCGTTGAGTCCCACAAGCGCCACACACTCACCAGGAGATACAGTAAACGACACGTTTTGCAGTGCGCATTCGTCACTCTCGGGATAGCGATAGCTCACGTTTTCGAGTTCAATCACCTGTCACACCGATCACGTTCTAAACTCCCCGCTGCATCTCAAGCGTCAGCTATGCGCCTCTCGTTGCCAGGCGCGCTAGGGACTCATCCCCATGGGATAACGTGCCATGCGTGCCACGCTCGGCACGCAAAAGCAAAAAGGAGGCCAGTTGCCTAGCCTCCCGCCAGTTGCCTAGCTTCACCTGTCCATAGGCATAGTTGCAAAGAACTGCTCTTCTGCCTATTCCGAATCGCCAGCCTCACGAGAATCGCCAGCTTCACCGGAATCTGCAGTCTCGTTGGACTCAGCAGCCTCGGCGACTTCTTCGGGCTCATCGAAGTCACCTTCATCGACTACCTGCTCAACCTCGGAGACCTGGTCTGCCTCGGCAGCTTCCGCAGCTTCGACCACCTCGGCCTCGCTGTCCTCAGCTACCGTGCTCACCGTGCTCGAACTCGCGGTTCTGCTCGCGCTCGTCCTATCGGAAGAGCTACGTACACGTTCGTTTGCGAGCTCAATAATAACCATCTCTGCGTTATCGCCCTTACGGCGTCCAATGCGCATGATGCGCGTGTAACCACCATTGCGATCGGCCCACATGCCTTGCGCGGCCTTCTCGAAAATCTCGCTCACCAAATCCGAGTTGTTCAGTTTTGCAATTGCCAGGCGACGCGAATGCAAATCCCCCTTCTTTGCCCAGGTAATAACGCGGTCGACATCCGGACGGATGGCCTTTGCACGCTGAATATTGGTCTTAATACGATCATTTTCAAACAGGGCACAGGTAAGGCTGCGGCGCATTGCTTTGGTGTGGCTGACATCAGTTCCCAGCTTCATCCCATGCTTTTTGTTGTGCCTCATAGCTTGTAACTC
>CAYTTI010000087.1:0-5267 GCA_964440675.1 uncultured Coriobacteriaceae bacterium | reverse complement strand
GCCCCTCGCGCCTGCGCGTGACGCGCAGTAGATGCTCGGTGGGTGCGTACGGCAGAGTCTGCCTGTTCCCCGTCGACCTCGGCAGGGCCTGAATACGCAACCCGACCCATCGCTAGACTCGTCTCAGACCCCTCCTGACTGGGAGTCGAAGCGTGCTGATCCGGAATGGGAGCGCGCAGAATAAGCTGTATGAAATCCTCATACATCGTGTCGCGCAACGCAGTAAATGCTGCGTAGGCCTCCGAGCGATACTCTGAAAGCGGGTCACGCTGGCCAAAACTACGCAGACTAATGCCTACTTTGAGATAGTCCATCTCCTGCAAGTAGGCCATCCAACGGATATCAATAACGCGCAGCATAATTCGAGCGATATGCCTTTGCGCAGCCTCTTTGTCAAGAGGTGCCATCTTCTCATCAAGAAGCCTACGCACCATATCGTGAACAAGCGCAAGCAGCTCGTCGTGGGAAACATCATCTCCAAGCCCATCGGCTAAAGAACTGTCTGCGCCCGTAAGTCTTGCAAGCCAGCCATCTAAACCGGCGAGGTCATACTCAGCAGCAGGGACATTGCTCGGGCAAAAACGCTCAACTCCAGACCGTAGCACTTCATCGAGCACGTGCTCGATGTGCTCAGAAATGTCCTTACCATCCAAAATGCGATTACGCTCGTCGTAGATTGCGCGGCGCTGCACATCCATAACATTGTCGTAATCAAGAACGTTTTTACGGCGCGCAAAGTTTACCTGTTCTACCTTACGCTGAGCGTTCTCAACCGCCTTAGTAACCATTTTGGCCTGTATAGGCATATCGTCTGGGACATGAGCGCGCGCCATCATAGCAGAGATTTTGTCCAAACGGTCGCCTGCAAACAGGCGCATGAGGTCATCTTCGAGTGACAGGTAGAACTGTGTAGTTCCCGGGTCGCCCTGACGACCTGAACGTCCACGCAACTGGTTGTCGATACGGCGTGCCTCGTGGCGCTCGGTACCAATTACAGCTAAGCCACCAACTGCCACAACATGCTTGCGCTCAGTCTCACATCTTTCTTTTGCCTGTTCTTGGGCTTTAAGCAAGACCTCTTCGGGAACGTCGTCAAGGTCGTAACCTTGCTGAACAAGCATGTCGAGAGCAAGTTGCTCGTAGTTACCACCAAGCACAATGTCAGTACCACGGCCAGCCATGTTAGTCGCAATGGTTACCGCGCCTTTACTGCCTGCCTGCGCAATAATTTGTGCCTCACGAGCGTGCTGTTTTGCATTCAAGACATTATGCTGAATGCCCCGTTTTTTTAACATCCGGCTTAAGCGTTCGGAACTTTCAATGGAGACGGTACCTACCAAGCACGGCTGCCCTTGAGCATGGCGCTCGGCCACTTCGTCTGCAACCGCCGCAAACTTCGCATCAATGGTGCGGTACACACAGTCATCCAAGTCTTCACGCACGAAAGGTTTGTTCGTGGGAATAACCTGCACGTCAAGGTTGTAAATCTCGCGGAACTCAGTATCCTCGGTAAGAGCGGTACCTGTCATACCAGCGAGTTTTTCGTACAAGCGAAAGTAATTTTGCAGCGTAATCGTAGCGAGCGTTTGGTTCTCTTCGAGAATGGGAACGTTCTCTTTTGCCTCAATAGCTTGGTGCAGGCCTTCGGAATAGCGCCTGCCCTCCATAATACGACCCGTAAACTCATCAACGATCTTCACTTCACGATTCACCACGACGTATTGCTGGTTCTCGTGGAACATGTACTCAGCCTTAAGCGCCTGTTGCAGGTAGTTAACCAATTCCGCGCTCGTATCCCCGTAAATATCGCAGCCAATCTTACTCTCAATCTTTGCGAGTCCCTGCTCGGTTGCAGCAATCGTATGCCTGGCCTCATCCATCTCGAAATCGACATCGGGAATAAGACCCCTAACCGCACGAGCAAAGTCTTTATAGGTGGAAGCAGAACGTGAACCAGCTCCAGAGATAATGAGCGGCGTGCGTGCTTCGTCTATGAGGATGGAGTCTACTTCGTCTACCACAGCGTAGGCATGCCCACGTTGGACGCGTTCGCTCGAACGCAGCACCATGTTGTCTCGGAGATAATCGAAGCCAAACTCTGAGTTCGTACCATAGGTAATATCTGCCTGGTAAGCTGGAACTCTTTGGGCAGACTTCATTCCGTTTTGAATAAGCGCAGCATGCATGTCCAAACGGTCGTACACCGCACCCATCCACTCGCAGTCACGCCGCGCCAAATAATCATTGACGGTAACGATGTGCACGCCGCGCCCACTGAGCGCATTGAGGTATCCCGCCAAGGTTGATACCAGGGTTTTACCCTCGCCCGTTTTCATCTCGGCAATCATGCCTCGGTGCAGTGCGATACCGCCTAAGAGTTGCACGTCGAAATGGCGCATATTGATGGCTCGTCCTGCCGCCTCGCGCACAACCGCAAATGCTTCCGGCAAAAGCTCATCGAGGGTCTCACCCTGCTCGTGACGTTCGCGAAAATCAGTAGTGCAGGCTTTGAGCTGGGCATCATCCATCTCACGATACCGAGACTCTAGCTCATTAATACGTCCGACTATTCTATTGAACTCCTTCATCCCTTTATCTGAGCCTGCAGAAAGTATCTTTGAAAACAACCCTGGCATACATACGTCCCTTACACCGCGCGACTGCCATCATAATGAGCAGTGGCAAGTTTACCCACTTGTACGTCTCTCACCGTGCAATAACTCTATCTTCCGCACTATCTCCGCCTTCATCTGCTGCCTTCTCCAGAAAGCGTACTTCTCCATCAGTGTGGGAGCTAACACTTGATCTATCAAGGCGATGGGCTACCTTGCGCAAACGTGGAGAAGGCGGCATACCTGTTGCTTCAATAGATCGTGAAATATAGCTCTCGTACACCTCACGCGCCTCCCCAAGACGTCCTGCAGCCGTAAGAGCGCACACGCGCGCAATAACGGCATCCTCTCGCAGAGGTGCAAATCTGCAAGCAGCCTCTGCAAAAACACCAGCCTCAACAATATCGCCCACACGCAGGGCTGCCTCAGAACCGAGTATCATCGTATCTACGTATATGCTGCGCAGTTCGTTGCGACGCGCGATAACAAGGCCAGATATATCGTTGGCAGGAACATAACAATCTCCCTCGTACAGCACCATCGCATTGCGTGCTGCAGAAAGTCGCTCGTGTATCTTTTCGCCAACGGTCAGGGATGTACGGCAACACTCAACAAGTTCATCGATATCACAGCGCACATACTCACGGTTGAGCATAAGCTCGGAATCATGTCCTATGATGTAACTCTGTCCATCCTTGGTACTGCCCAAGGTTTGACGCAGGGTACTGAGCGCCGTATACAAGCTTGTACGACCATGCAGATAGTCTGCGTCAGGCCAAATTGCCTCTATCAGGGCGCTGCGTGTCAAGGTGTGATTCGCCTGACAAGCCAAAAGAATCAGTAATTGCTTGGCAGCACTGCGTTTCCAGCTTTTGTCATGTATCACCTGCGAGCCTCGCATCACTCTAAACCCTCCCAACAATTGAATGGAGAGCATGTCATCTTGCTGCTCAGCTGAGTCAGATGTTTGTTGGGACTCTGTACCATCTGCAATAAAGCAGGCCTGTCCTGCACGAGCGAGCTCATCGAGCTGTTTTCTCCACACACTAGGCAGAATTGTGCCAAGCGGACCGGTGGGACCTCCCGTAGCATCAAGAAGCAGGCGAAGGGGCAAGAGTTCGTCTCCTGTTAGGCTTTGGACACGATATCCCTCTGGTGGAACAGGCGGTATCCCAAGATTTTCTGCAAAGGCATGAAGTGTCATGCCGAACAATAGACGCAGGGTTTTATTCATCTCATGAGATGCCAGGTCTTGTAGCGCCTGCACATCTCCTAAGCGTGCCATGGCCACCGCATCGATACCATGAGCAAGCGACGCCATATAGGAACAGTTTCTTTGCTCGAATAAAGTTGAAGCTCTATGAGCTCGCACATGTGCCCGTGCTAAGAAATCACCTCTCATGTCCTGCACGGCCAGACCAACAAGCGATAGAGCCTCAAATACGGTATCCCCTCTGCGCGATGCGCAGGCTATAGCACGCTCCATCTCCTTTGGTTCAGATGAGCCAGCAACAAGCGCACGCAACATGCCAATGACCATAAGAAAGTAGGTTAGCTCATCGCCAAAGCCCGCCTCCAGAAGGAAGCTGCGAACAGTTCTGTCAACGCTATCCTCTACAACCTGAGGGATGTCACCCACCAAAAAGCGCACGAGCACATAGTCCATGTACAAAATTGCCGACATCATGCTGGGAATAGCATCCGCACCTTCGCTCATGAGAATGATCAAACGATACGCCTGGGCAAAATTGCCCTTCATGATAAGTCGCCATATGTCTGCGTGCTGACGTACATGTTCTATAAAGCGGTCGGCAGCATCAAGGTGCTGAAATGCAGTATGTACGCCGACCTCGCCCATCCGCACCTGGTACAAACACAACACTGCCTGGAGCTGTTTATAAATACGCTCCTCATGCGTAGATTGCGGGGGAGGTAAAGACTCAAAGTCGCGCATAGATTGAGCGTACTTACCCTCTACACTGCTCACCACTATCTTACTTGCCTGAAAACCAAAGGTATTCGTTTCCTGAGTATACACAGCACTCTCTTTAAGCTCTTTAAGAACGATCTTCAACAGGCGCACGCAACCGGCATTTGTGAAATCAACCGGCCACTGCATAAGCAATCGATGGCTCACCTGCGCAGGCGCGTGACCCAGCAATATCCCCGCACGTGCAAACTGACCTTGGCTGCACAGTAGATGCGCACTCTCGTAGGCAAGTTCTGGGTATCGCTTAAATGCATCTTTGATGAGGCGGCCGAAATACGCAAAGGTACGTATGTCGCAGGCTCCTACCACCGAAAACGATGAAGCTTGAGAGTCCAAGCCAAATATAGGCTCATCCCGTTCAAGACCGAGGGCAATCTCCTGTACAGATTCACCAATTAGTGCAGTTGCCTCATCAATAGACCCCTCTCCGAGCAATGTGAGTACATAGCGCAGTTTGAGCTCCTCATCTAAATAGGAGCTTTGGTCATCCTCCATGAGAATGTCTTGTGCAGCCTGTGCAATAGCATGTGGATCAATGGCTGAATACAGCTTTTGGGATGCGTCACGCAAAAGGCGTACAAAGACAGGCAGGCCATGCGTCCATGAAGGTGATTCTTCGTTAACAGACAAAACGGGAAAAATGCCCCAGTAGGCCATCTCACTGT
>CAYTTI010000086.1:0-5335 GCA_964440675.1 uncultured Coriobacteriaceae bacterium | reverse complement strand
TCTCAGTTGGAATGAGATTACGCAGGCTACTGAGTACAGAAAAAGCGATGCTACTGAGTACAGACAGGGAAAGGCGACTGAGCGAAGGCAGAGAGAGGCGACTGCGCGCAGAACGGGTGAGACCATCAAGCGTGGGCAGGGCGAGCGAAGCCTACTTGTCTCGTTACCGTATGTTGACGAACAAGATGACCTTGATGAGCCAAGTAATGTGGCTGGGTTGTCGAGCCTTGCGCTCGCACGGAATGCATCGCGTAGCGCGCGTAAATCACCGGTTATCTGCATTGCTTCGGGGCGCGGTGGTGTAGGCAAGAGTTTGTTGGCAGGCCTCTTTTCCTGTTTTGCCAAACAGTGGCACATGAAGTGTGCCTTGGTGGATCTCGACCTGTGCTCAGGAAACTTGTTCAGCTACTTTGGGGCAGTACATGGAGCAGACCTTGCGAGCTGTGCCTCGAGCGATCAATTAGGTGTTGAGGAAGTAGGAGCTCTTGGTATCCAGCTTGAAGAAGGCATACGTCTATTTGGTCCGTGTACGCGCCCCGAGCTTGCCGAAACCCTTGGGTGGCGCATAGGCCGCATATTAGAAGTGCTAGCCCAACAGTTCGACTTGGTAGTGGTTGATACGTCTACGACCGTTACCGATGCGGTGGCTCAGGCAATGCAGCTCTGTGATCGGCTTCTCATACTAGCTCGCCAAGACGATGGCTGCATAGGTTCACTTGCACGTACTGCATCACTGGCGGTGCGTCTTGGCGTAGCACGTACACGTATTGTGCGTGTCATGAATGAGTGTGCGCGTCGCATGAACTCGAACGATGAACAGTATCGCAGTCTTAAGGGGCTTGAAACGGCGCGCTGTTTCCACTTGAGCCAAAGTGATATCAACCTCACCCAATGTCTTGCACAAGGAGAGCTTCTTCGGCTCGCGCAATCAAATGATCTGTTTGCCCGCTCTGCCGCGGGATGTTTGGCCAGCATCTTGTCTGAGCTTGGATGTTTGCCCGAAGATGAGCTGGCGCTGCAAGCGCTTCAGTACGAACAAAAAGCTAAGCGGAGGGGATTCTTGGCGCGCTTGAGGGAGGCGAGTTAAGTGTCTTTGTTGGAACGCGTGCGTGAGCAAGAAGCAGTTCATATCATCGAGGAAGCAGATCATGCTCAAGACACGCATATGCTTGAAGTACGCAAACAGCTGCGTCGCGATGTTGTCGAGCGCCTGGGACTGAACACTCTGTCTTCTATGATTGACTCTGGGGATAGAGAGCAGGTACGTCAGGAGATAGAGGTTGTTTGTGAGGCAGTGCTCAACGGGCCCCACTATCTTGATCTTGCACACGACAAACACAGGACGCTTGCCCATGAAGTCATCGACGAGATAACTGGTTTTGGACCCATTCAGCCCTTGCTGGATGATGAGTCTATATCAGAAATCATGATTAACGGCTGTGAGGCTTTGTACTACGAGCGCAGCGGTGAAATTCATGCAGCTCAGCGTGCCTTTGATACATCCTCACAAATTTTGACGGTCGTGGATCGTATCCTGGCACCTTTGGGGCGCAGGCTTGACGAGCGCAATCCCGTTGTCAATGCACGACTGCCAACAGGAGAGCGCGTTAATGCCGTTATCAGCCCTATTGCACTCGACGGTCCTGTTGTTACCATCCGTAAGTTTTCGAGTCGGATAACGAGTTTGGATGAGCTGGTAGCTCGGGGTGCCCTGCCCGATTGGTACGCAGCGATGTTGCGCGATGCTGTGCAGACGAGGTGTGACATAGCAGTTGCCGGGGGTACTGGCTCTGGAAAAACGACACTGCTCAATGCCCTTTCGAGTGAGATCAATCACGATGAGCGCATTATCACGATTGAAGATTCTGCTGAGCTGCAATTTGAGAGACATCCTCACGTTATTCGCCTGGAATCACGCGACGCATCTATCGAGGGCATTGGTGAGGTGAGTATTCGCGATCTCGTGAAAAATGCTTTGCGCATGCGACCCGATCGTATCGTCGTTGGCGAGGTACGTGGTTCAGAGTGTATCGATATGCTGCAAGCCATGAACACGGGTCACGACGGTTCGCTCACCACCCTTCATGCAGGAACCGAGCGTGAGGCTATTTTACGTCTCGTACTTATGGCGCGTTTTGGGATGGATCTACCGGTTGACATTGTGGAAGAGCAAATTGCCTCCGGTCTCGACCTGTTGGTTATGTCACACCGTTTGCCGGATGGCTCGAGGCGCATCGGTTCAATGTCTGAGGTATGTCGCGGAGAAGAATCAGGGGTCGATCTGAAACGTATCGTCTCCTTTGATGAGACTACGGATACCTGGGAGCTGGTAGGTGAGCAGCCATGAAAGCGGCACCTTACGCCTGCATTGCTATGGCAGTAGTGGGACTTGCAGTGTACCTCGTGCTTCCGAATACAAATATGCAACTCGATATGCGTCCCAAAAGCATCGCAGCTTACCTGGAGCATATGAGTGTGCAAGCTACACGCATGCGCCTGGTAGCTTGGTACATGCAGTCCAAGTCTGTAATACAGCTCGGAGGATACCTTGCACTCTGGCTGCAAGAACACGGCTGGTATGCAACACAAACTTTCGGATCCTTCCTTGTTATAGCTGGCATTCCTGTGATGAGCCTTCTTGGAGCCTTACTCTCGTTTTCCCTTGCAGGTGCGCTTGTTCTCCCTCTTGTGTATGTCATGGCGCTCCCGTTGTGGGCCAAAACGCTCGATCAGCGATTTGAGCAAAAGCTCTCTCATGAGATGCCAACGGTATTTCGCATGCTTGCCTCAGCCCTTGGTTCTGGCAAAACGCTTTCGCAGGCTTTGGAATACGTAGGGCTACACGAAGAGGGAAACATTGCGCGTGCGTTTTCCCATACGGCACTTGAAATGCAATTTGGAGAGTCAGCTCAGTTTGCTCTTGATAGCTTGGCACATCGTCTCGATACAACGGGGATTCGCATGCTGGTAACCTCGCTCAGCATATCTCAGCGCACTGGTAGCTCACTTGATCTTATGCTGTCGCGTTCTGCGCGCATGGTTGAGCAGCAGGAAGAGCTTGAACGAACGCTTTCGGTAAAGACGGCGCAGGCACGGTTTTCAGTGAAGATTGTGTGCTGTTTGCCTCCCGTTATGCTCATCGCTCTCTCGCTGCTGTCCCCAGACTTTCAACAGGGTCTTCTGACTCCCACTGGATTGGTCTGTGTGACCATCGCCCTGCTTATGGACGGGGCGGCACTCCTGGTCATACGTCGGCTTATGAAAGGAGTAATGTGATGGATGCTCAGCTTGCATTCTGGTTGATCGTCGTATGTGGAACTACCTTTATTGCGGTGCTTTGTACTGCCACATCGTCTCGAGAGCTCATCGATTTTGCGCGACACCGTGCGCTTGTAGCTCGCTTGCCCGTGCCCCAGATATTGGTGCGTATAGCGGCTCATCAAGCGTGGCGCGAACGCTGTGATGCCTGCAATAGGGAAATACCAGAAATGCTCGACGTTTTGGTGCTGGGTTTGAGTGCAGGCTTGTCGTTTGATATGTCGCTTGGACTATATAGCACCTACTTTAAAAACGAGCTGGCACACCTCATGCGCCTCGCCATGATGAGCTGGCAGTTGGGGATGCAAACACGTTCGGAAGCCTTACAAGCACTTGCTAAAGAGCTGGGCTCTCCTGCTTTCAAGAGCTTTGTGGTGGCGGTCGAGGAAGCGCTCGTTTTTGGCTCACCTCTGGCAGCGGTTCTTACTCGACAGGCAGAACTTTGTCGTGAGCAGCAGCGCTCGTTAGTGGAAGAACAAATTGAAAAAGCCCCGGTCAAGATGTTGATCCCTCTCGGAACCCTCATTGTTCCCGCCATGCTTCTTTCAATTTTGGGGCCACTACTGGTAGCGGCAACCCAAACGCTCTAACACCTTGTGTACTCATACACCTAGACATATGCCTAGAAGCTCGAGCATGTTTTTGTGAAAGACGATTTTAAGATAGGAGATTTCGATGCGTAAATATCTACTGCCCAGAGGGACAACGTTTGAGCATCTGCTCAATTTTGCTCAGGATGAAAGTGGTCAGGGAACAACAGAGTATGCCATCTTGGTGGGAGTCCTTGTAGTTATTGCCATAGTTGCTGTTATTGCGTTTAGAAGCAAGATACAGGAGCTTTGGGATGCCATTTCGAGCGGCATTAACTCACTGTAGCTGTAGGCGTCCTCATAATCGCATACCTTGGCTTGTCGTCATCGTATGTATGTTCCTCGTTCTTTCAGGTGCGACTTGGTGTTTGCTACGCATACACCAACAAGAGGACGAGGAAATCTCTGAATACAGCATCGAGCAGGTTTTAAGCGTGGATGAGGATGGCAGCGCTTACGCAAGCTTGGAGCCGGGAAGCTACACCACAAGTTATGGAGAGGTAGTCATACAGCACGAAGAGGATGACATAGTGCAGGTTGTCTCCAGCTTGCTCTCCAGCTATCAAGCTGCAGCTGAGGCTGATTTAGTGTACGCCACCTATCTTGACTTGTTTGGCAACGTGTGGGCGGGAGTACTGCGTAGCGACACATGGGTTGAGATTTGCTTGGTAATGGAGCGCGATACCAACTGTGAGCTACGAATTGTGCACCTCGATGCTGAGCAGATACAAGCTCTAGAAGAAGATGGGAGCTGGCTACTTTGAGAAGACAGAGTGCTTGGCGCTTGGATATGCATTGGCTTTGCTGGTTTCAAAGATTGAAGCGCTGCTGGCTCGAAGCAGATGGCCAGGTGAGTGTGGAGTATGCCCTGATCGTCTTTGCCTTGCTTGCCGTTCTCGTGGGAATTGCTGCTCTCTGGCGTGCTGGAGAGGCAGGCTTGTTCGTGGAGCAAGCAACAGATGCTGCCTCTCATCAGCTCACTGCAGAAGGTTTGCAAGATGTCACGCTGTATTAGAAGGCTGCGAGAAGAGGGGGCACAATCGAGTATCGAGGCCGCCTTGCTTCTACCAACCCTCATGTTTGCGCTGGCATTTTTACTCCAGCCAATGTGCGTGCTTTATACGCGTGCGCTCATGTATCACGCTGCGGCGGAAACTGCGCGTGTGGCAGCAACAGCTACTGAGGATACGGATGCATCCTGGCTTGAAGAGTTCACCTTGAGGCGGCTCAAAGCGGTACCGAATCTCTCAATTTTTCATGAAGGGGGATCTTCTGGCTGGGAGATAGAAATTGAAGGGAGTGCCACCGCGCAGCCAACAGTTCGCATCACCACCCACGTGAGTCTGCTTCCCCTTTTAGGGGTGTTTGTTCAGGCGTTTGGTACACAGGAGGGAGGCAGCATTGTTTTAGAAGTTGAACTATCCGAA
>CAYTTI010000085.1:0-5335 GCA_964440675.1 uncultured Coriobacteriaceae bacterium | reverse complement strand
TTTTGCCGATAGAAGTAAAATCGGGCAAAAATTACAAGCGCCACAGTGCTTTGTCAAAGGTTCTGCAGGTAGCTAATTACGCTATTGATTCTGCAATCGTTTTGTACGAAGGCAACGTAAAGGATAAAGGTGATGTGGCCTACCTGCCCATGTATATGACTATGTTCCTAGAGAAACGCTGATACAGAAGCGCTGACATACAGCCGCAAAACACGAGCTATCTGTCTTTAAGCCTGCTGTCCTATATAAGAGAAGTTTGTGAGATATCTGTGAGATACTACACCTGTATATAGGCGAGCGCGTGTTACCAACCTACGGAGAAGTACGTGTCACAACCGCATAGGAGTGCGAGTTATCAACCCTCGTAGGTATACACGCATTTTCGTGAAAAGAATGTGAGGGTCAACATGGGCAAGTTTCACATGAGCAGGTTTGGCGTGGGCACGTTTCGCGTGGGTGAGTTTGACATAAACAAGTTCCAAAAGCTCCTACTTGGCGTTTTAGCTTGTGCGATAGCAGCATGTCTCACACTTACCGGTTGTGCGTTCGGCGCAAGCGTCTCGAGTAACCCAGAAGAACTGTTCATAGGTACTTGGGAAATCGAATCCTTGGTTCAAGATGGTGAAGAGATCACCGCTGACGAAATCGATGCGATGCGTGACTACCTCAATACAAGTGTCTACCTCATTCTTGATGAGAATGGAGATGCAACCTTAGACCTGTTTGGTGAAACAGCCGAAGGTCAATGGGAAGTAATCGATGAAGGCTCGTGCAGCATCACCATAGAAGGTAGCTCTGTTACTGCCACCCTTTCAGATGACGTACTCACATTCTCTCAAGATGAGTCGGAGATGCACTTCACCCAAATCGATCCAGACGACCGCATCGTTTCAAGCTAGAGTTTCAAGCGAGGGTTTCAAGCGAAGCGAAGGCAGGGGCTCATCACGCCCGAGCAGGGGTTCATCACGCAAAAGCAGTGCTTCGCCACGCCCGAGCAGCTGTGTGTATCTGTTCGGAACGGTTGTGCGAATCCGCTCGGAGCAGTTGTGTGTATCTGTTCAAAGCGATAGTGCATATCTGTTGCTTGAATGACAACGAAGGGAGATAGGTATGGCTGATACATTCATTAGCTCATTTGACGGCACGCAAATCTACTTCAATAAGGAACTTGTCGACAACAGCAAAGCAGCGGTTGTTATCGTGCATGGACTCTGCGAGCACCAAGGACGATACGACTACTTTGCCGACGCCCTTCATGCGGCAGGATATAGCACCTACCGCTTCGATCACCGCGGACACGGTAAAAGTGAAGGTGAATTTCCCCACCTCACCAGCTTTCAGGAGCTGATAGACGATACCAAGGTCGTGGTAGACATCGCGCTTGAAGAGAACCCAGATACCCCCGTTTTTGTCTATGGACACTCCATGGGTGGTTTTACCGTAGCGCTTTTCGGTGCCACCTATCCCGATATGCGCCTCGCAGGAATTATTTGCAACGGTGGCTTAACGGCAGATAAACAGGGCATTATTGGCACCGTTCCAAGCGGTCTCAGTGTACTCGACACCATCCCAAACGAGCTGGGCGATGGAGTATGCTCGGTACAGGAAGTACGTGACTGGTACTTGAAAGACCCACTCAACACCAACAAGTACTCATTTGGTTTGGTGTATGCCTTGCAGGATGGTCTCGCATGGTTCAATGAGCATCGTAAGGATTTCTCCTATCCTGTGTTCATTACCCATGGAGAGCTCGACGCACTCGTAAGCCAAGAGGATTCGCGTATTATGTTCGATACCATTGCCTCTCAGGACAAACAGCTCAAGATTTACGGCAACCTGTTCCACGAAACCATCAACGAGTACTGTCGTGATGAGGTAATTAGCGATTACATTGCTTGGATGGATCGGCGCATCTAGTACCTTTTTAAGTAACGAGGTCGTTCTTCCTAAGTTGCGTCGTTGGTACCCGAACTGCATCTAGGTACCCAAATCCACGTTCGGTCGAAAGGATGTTGTATGGGAGTCATCGCAGCCTATGTTATGCCACACCCGCCCATGGCGATACCCGAGGTGGCTAACGAGCGCAAACACCTTGTTGGCCATACCATTGCCGCTATGCGAGAAGCGGCCTGCAGACTGCGTGATTTAGCTCCGGAAACCGTCTTTATCATCACGCCGCATGCAACCTCCTACATCGACCATATCCATCTCTCGGGGGGTACAGCTGCTCGCGGATCCTTTGCAGAGCTTGGCCGAGCAGATCTCCTCTACGATGTGCTCTACGACACCGAGTTAGTTGATCGTGTCTGCAAACGCGCGGAGCATGAGGGAATTGCGACAAGTACCACCAGCGCCGAAGAGGCCTCACTCGATCCGGGTTTTCTCATCCCGTTCCATTTCATTCGAGAGGTCTTTGCCGAAAAAGAGTATCTCACACCCCTCTTTGTGCGCTGTAGCATCTCTTGCCTCTCCCCTGCCGATCACTATCGTTTTGGTGAGATCGTTTCGCGTGTAGCACAGAAGATGCACCGCCGAGTTGCTGTTGTAGCATCGGCGGATCTTTCTCATCGCTTGTCACCGGAAGGACCATATGGCTACACCCCAGAAGGTCCTATGTTCGACTCGATGGTCTGTGGTGCGCTGAGTTCTGCAGAGTTTTTGCCCCTACTCACTATTGAACGCTCGCTTTGCAGGGAGGCTGCCGAGTGTGGCTTGCGCAGCTTACAAATCATGGCAGGAACCCTTGATGAGACGCGTGTTGCTGCAGATCTGTTGAGCTATGAGGGGCCCTTTGGGGTTGGATATGCGGTTGCCTCCTTTGTGCCAACCGACGACATTGGAACTGACCCTTCGCGCGACTACCTTTCGGCCTTCGAGGCCTGGTACGAACAGAGCCGTGTGCGCCGGCGCTCACATGAGGATGCCTTTGTGTCTCTTGCGCGCAAAAGCCTCGAAACCTATGTACTTACGGGTGAGGTGCTTGATACGACCGAGCTGCTTAATACGGGCGAGGCACTTAACGCAAGCGAGGTGTCTGATGCGAGCGAAGCACTCAATACGAGCGAGGCACCCGAGCGCACAGACAGCGCGCATGAAATGCTTGAGCGCACAGACAGCGCAACCGAGGAGCTCTTGCAGAGCCACGCCGGTGTCTTCGTTACCATTCGCAAAGCCGGAGACTTGCGCGGCTGCATTGGCACCATCATGCCGCAGAACTCCACACTTGCATCGGAAATCCGGACGAATGCGATAGCTGCTGGCAGCTCTGATCCCCGTTTTCCAAGCGTGACCGCAGATGAACTGGACGACCTTGTCTACGAAGTTGATGTGTTACACGAGCCAGAATCCTGCACACTCGAAGAACTCAATCCTGCCCGCTACGGAGTGGTTGTAAGCACGCCCGATGGACGTCGTGGGCTGGTACTTCCCAACATGGAAGGCATAAGTTCTGTTGACGAGCAGATAGTAGCGGCGGCACTCAAGGGCGGCATCGCGCTTGGCCGCGACGAAGTGCACTACCAGCGTTTCCGTGTAGCACGCCACTTTTAGTATGCCACTGCCAGCTATCACTTCCGGCACGCCACTTCTAGCTGTCACGAGGTAAAGGACACCCCGCTGAAAGGACAGCCATGGTTCGTCAGTTTAACGATATGGCTCGTAGCTACGATTCGGAGCAGCGCGTCTGCCTCGCACAAGCCATTGCTCAAACGATCCGCCTCGACCTACAGGTTCCTACCTACACCAGCGCTATCGAGTATCGATGTAAAACGGGCTTGGTGGGACTCGCACTGCAGGACTTGTTCTCCCTCATTACCTTTATCGATCCCGACCCTCGCATGCTTTCCGCGGTTGAACGTAAGATCATTGAGGACTTGGTAGAAAACGCCGATACCTTGTGCCTCGACGTTGCAGAGGATGAGGTGTCCTCAGTTCATGCCGACGTCATTATATGCGCCCACGGCTTGGGCACCCAAACGGCAGCACTAACCACCCTTCGAGCGCTGGCGGGCATCCTAAACCCCAACGGTACGCTCTACCTGGTAGACGATGCTGAAAGAGAAGGAACGAGCGAGCAGGACTTACGCGAAGTTTGCGGCGAAGCGAGCCTGCAGGTAGTCGATACCTACAAGCTCCCCACCACAGCTCCACTTACGCCTGCACGCACGGAGCCACTCGTGGTGATTGTTGCGCAGCACACGCGCGACTAGGCTCTTGGTTGTCAAAGCTGAGCGCTGAGACGCAACTACACATGGGGACATGCCCACAACAACTATCTGTGCACAATCCCGTAGTGATCTAGCATCTCGATTATCTTTTCGTCTACGTTTTCAGCCACCTCAGCTACGGGCAGGCGAGCCGGCCCCACCGGAATACCCGAAAGCTCGAGTGAACGCTTGAGGGTTTGCGGGGTGGAGCCCAAATGGATAATGTCACGAATTGGCTCGATATCCGCTTGGAGCTCTTCTGCCTGCTTAACATCTCCGGCCTCTAAAGCCTGCCAGAGACCCACCACAACATCGGTAATAAGGTTTGCCGTTCCTGCAACGGCACCCGAAGCTCCACATGCATACCCAGCCGATATGTTGCCGTCAGAACCAACGAGCACATCCATGTTGTTGCCCTTGGCTGCCTTGACGTAGGCAAGCAGATTGTCCATGTTGCCCGACGAATCCTTAATGCCTTGAATGTTATCAATGGGAGCAAGCTCGGCCACAACCCGAGAAGAGATGTTAGTGCCGGTAGACTTAGGGATGTTATACAGCATGACGGGGATCTGTACACTCTGAGCAATAGCTGTGTAGTAAGCCACAAGCTCAGCATCTGAAATTGCCATGAAATAGGGATTAATTACCGATACGGCATCGCAGCCAATTGCCTCGGCATGTTTGGAGAGCTCTGTTGCCTCGTAGGTTGAGCAGCCTCCTGTTCCCATATACACGGGTACACGTCCGTCCACTTGATTGACAATGAATTTCGTATAGGCAGTTTTCTCCTCAGGCGAGCACACATGAAATTCACCATTGGATCCAAACACAAAGAGACCAGAGACGCCAGAAGCGATGAGCTTTTCTGTAAGCTGTTCGGCTGCCTCGTAGTTGATGCTCTGGCTCTTATCGCGCTTGAACGGAGTGACCATGGGAACGATAATGCCTTGGAACTTAGACATGTACTGAACCCCTTTCTCAAAATAAGAAAATGTATGGCTGTGTGGCTATGTGAGTATACGGGTATGTGGGTATGGAATGGAACTACAAGCCCAAATCCGTAGCCACCTCTTCTGCGCAGTCAAGTCCATCCTTGATCGCATTCACCCCGACAGTCGAGCCGATACGCG
>CAYTTI010000084.1:0-5451 GCA_964440675.1 uncultured Coriobacteriaceae bacterium | reverse complement strand
CCTTGATGAGCACGCATTTTGCGTATGGGACGGCGGATGGAAGCAGGTTCCGGGAAGCTATCGCATTTGTGTGGGTGCCTCAAGTGAGGATATATGTCTTGAGCAGAGCTACGAAGTTGCCAACACATGCGCCGGCACAGCTACAGGCGGCACGCGCACCGGCACAGCTACAAGCGAAACATGCGCTGGCACAGCCACAAGCGACTTAGCTACAGATACATCTGCGGGTGCACCCGCGCCAGCCCCAATCTCTGCGCCCATCCCTGGAGATGCGCCTGTGCAAGAAACCACACTCATCCACGAGGATGTGCCCGCGCCGTCCACTACACCCATCCATGTAGACGCACATCTACTCGATGACACCTGCTCCCTTGCGCAGCTGGCTCAGTATTCACTGCTGGCACGCGTTCTTATGCGTCTCGTGCTCTGGGGGTTGAATCGTGACTATCGCTCGGCAGACAACAATTCTCCCGAGCGCGCCTTAGGGCTGTACTCCAGCGTACATGCTCCGCTCTTTGTGCTTGTGAACAATTCGTCGGGGCTGTTTCCCGCCTGGCTTGCCCGCCTCGTGGTGCGGCGTGCCCGGCGCACAGCGGACAAGCGCAAGGTGGATGGCAGCAGGAAGCGCTGGCGTATGTTACGCCAGCGCAAGGAGCGCGAGCTCCCGAGACAGTGACCGCACGCCGCGCCTGCGTTCAAGCCGCTAAGGCGAGCAAAGCACACCAGCGTTCAAGCTGTACTAGCGGACAAGCCACACCAGCGGATAAGCCGCTAGAGCGTCCAGTCGGCGCTCTCTTTTTGCAGTGCCACCATGCGAGCAAAGAGTCCACCCTGGGCAAGCAGCTCGCTTGGCGTTCCTGTCTCCCGAATCCGACCGTTTTCCAACACCACGATCTTGTCTGCGTTTTCTATGGTGCGCATGCGGTGAGCGATAACAACCACGGTTTTGCCTGCGAGCAGGTGCGAAAGTGCTTCTTGAACCTGAGTTTCGTTTTCCACGTCGAGCGAGGCCGTTGCCTCATCCAAAAGAACAATCGGCGCATTCTTAAGCAGAGCACGCGCAATGGAAATACGTTGGCGCTCTCCCCCTGAGAGGCGCGCGCCATTTTCGCCGATGCGGGTGTTGTAGCCATCACGCATGCGTGTTACAAATTCGTCGCAGTTTGCAGCTCGTGCTGCGGCAAGAACCTCTTCGTCGGTGGCACCGTACTTGCCGATGCGTATGTTTTCCATCACGCTGTCATCGAACAGCACGACATCTTGAAACACGACGGCAAAGTCGCGCAGGAGTACCTCGGGGTCTACCTCTGCAATGTTGCAGTCGCCAATGCGGATACTGCCGCTATCCACATCCCAAAAGCGACAGGCAAGCTTCGAGCAGGTCGATTTACCCGAACCGCTGGGTCCTACCAGGGCGGTAACCTCACCTTCCTTTGCCGTGAAGCTCACGTGCGACAGAACCTGCTCGCCAGCGGTGTAGGAAAAGCTCACATCGTCAAACACAATATCGTGATTGGATGGCTCAAAGGTGTCACTTCCTTCTGCCAAGGGTTCGTCGTAGAAGCTCTTCATGCGCGCCGCGGCAGTTTTTGCCGCAAAGAGCTCGGCAATAAGCATGAGTGCCTGGTCGAAGGGGGCATAAATGCGGGATACCACCAGCAGGAAGCAGAACAAAACCAAGAAGGAGCAGCTGCCCTGTGCGATAAAGGTGGCACCCGCCAAAAGCGTGGTAGCAAAGCCAAAGCGCAGAACCATCTGTGCTCCGTTTACACAGATACCCATCACAACTTCGCCGGTGATGGTGGCCTTTTCGGTGTCGTCGATATCTTGGTAGATGTGTTTGAGGTAGTGTTCAACTTGGTTGGTAGCACGAACTTCACGCACACACTCCAGTGCTTCCTGGATGTCTTTGGAAACCGCCAAGCTTTTCATGCGCACTGTGCGTGTGAGGGGCAAAAGCTTTGAGCGCACGCCAAACAGCAGTGCAAGTGCTACAGGCCCCGTCCACATGGAGGCGATGGCAAGGCGCCAATCGTAGAAGAGCAGCATGATAAAGGAGGCAACCAAGGTTACGTAGGCACCATACAGCTCGGGCAGCACGTGACTGTAAGCGTGCTCGCAGGTTTGCACGTCTTTCATCATGGTTTCGGTAAGATCTGCCAAATCGCGCTTGCCAAAAAAGGACAAGGGGAGTTTGCGCAGCCGCTCTGCAAGTCCTATGCGCTGCCGACCGCTTTCCTTATAGATAACGCCGTACTGGTAGTAGTACTGAAAGCGCTCACAGATGAAAAGCACAACGCCGTATACCAGCACAAGCACGATGCACAGCCACACGGGCATCTGGCTTATGGCTTCAAATGGAATCCAGCTCATACTTGAATTGAGTTCGAGCGCAGAGCTTCCGGTGAACTGATATATAAGAGATGCGATAACGCTAAACAACATCCCTACGCTCATGAATACAACAATATTAGTGAGGGCAGTCCATATGGTGCCGAGCTTGACGTTGCGTACGCCTTCGTCGGTAAGGGAATACTTTTCTTTGATAGACATGGATGTTCCTATCTGTAGGTTGTTGCGCTTCTCTTAGCGCTCGATGCACGCATGGCTGCTCGTAGCGTCAGCACCGCCGGAACGGTCGCTATCGCTTCCCGCGCTGACGCTGCTATCGATGCGCCACGCCACTGCTTGCTCGTAGTTGGCCCACATCTGGGCGTACAAACCCTTGCGAGCTAACAGCTCCTCATGGGTACCCTGTTCTTGAACAAGACCCTTGTTGAGCACAACGATCTTATGAGCATTGCGCACAGTGGAGAGGCGATGGGCAATCATAAGGGTGGTTCTGCCCTGTGCTAAACGCTTCATGGCTGCCTGTATCTTTACTTCGTTTTCAGGATCGGCAAAGGCGGTAGCTTCATCTAACACCACAATAGGGGCATCTTTTAGGATGGCGCGCGCAAGCATGAGGCGCTGCACCTCACCACCCGAAAAGTAAGTTCCCTCGCTACCTACAACGGTGTCGATACCGCAAGGAAGCTTCTCAATGATGTCGAGGCACTGCGCAGCTTCAAGTGCTTCCATCACGTCCTCTCTGGAAGCCTCGGGTCGTGCAGCTCGAACATTGTCAAGGACGCTTTGAGCAAACAGGTGGTTGTTCTGAAATACGAAGGCCACCTGATCCATCAAAACCCTAGGATCGATGTCGCGCACATCGACACCACCAACGCGCACGTTTCCCTGAGTGCAGTCCCAAAAGCGTGGCACCAAGCTGGCAGCGGTCGTTTTGCCTCCGCCGGAAGGCCCCACCAGCGCTACCGTCGTGCCGGCTTCAACGCTGAACGATACATCTGAGAGCGCAGCTTGCTCGGCACCCTCGTAGCTAAAGCTCACTTTATCGAACACAATAGAGTTGTCTTGGGGAAGCTGTGGGCTGTCAGCAACGCTCATGCGAGGGGCGCTCAACACTTCGTTTACGCGCTTCATGGCGTCGGTTGCGGTTTGCACTGCATCCGACATGAACATAACACGTGTTACTGCTGTAGGAATAACAGCAGAGAAGATCGCGTAGAACGAAACATTGGTAATGAGCTGCGGGATATTAGAGGTACTCCCGCTGAGCCAAAGGATGATCGGCACAAAAAGCACTGCGACACCACTAACAACGGTAAGTGAGAGCGACTGCGGGTTTTCGCACCATTCAACCGCATAGGTTTGGGCGAGATGGGTGAAATCGTTAATGGCACCGTGGAAGGCGCGAAACGAATATACCGTCTGCTGAAATACCTTGACTACTGGTATGCCGCGCACATATTCGGTCCCTGCTTTGTTCATGGCAACGAGCGATTCCATATAGCGCGTCATAAAGTCCATGCCACGTCCACCCATCATGTAGAAGATGCAGCCAAGCGAGACGAGCACCGGGATGAGGCAGGCAATGCCGAGTCTCCAGTCGAATACAAAAAAGAGGGCAAACATGCCAACGACCATGGCAATGCTTCCTGCAGTATCGGGAAGCTTGTGAGCAAGCAGGCCTTCGGTCTCTGAGGCGCATCCGTCTACAACGCGACGCAGAGCACCGCTTGCATGGCTGTCGAAGTAGCCCAGACTGGTGTACATGAGGTGCTTGGTTGTTTGCTTGCGCATGTTAGAAGCGCAGCGAAATGCAGAGAGGTGTGTGCACAGGAGGCCAGCGAAGTACAACACAATACTCGCTAAGGCAAAGCCAAAGGCCCACCATCCGTAGCTTGCAATATGCGTTGCTTCCTGCCATTGGGGAGCTACTGCAATAAGATCGCGTACCACAAACCACACGCACACGTAGGGTCCAAAGGACAAAAGCATGGCGATGGCAGCAAAGGCGCAGCCCACATAGGTGAGAATGCGGCGCGATCCCGCAAAGGCAAGTAGCGCCCCCATGATGTTTTCGCCCTGCTTGTCGTTTTGTTTGCTGCCTGACGTGCTGTTTTGGTTGTTTTGCGTAAGGCCTGGTTGAGTCTTTCGTGTACTTCTGGCTTCGGCAGCTTGTTCAGCCTCCCGTGTGCCTGTGGCAGTTTGCTCAGTCTTTCGTGTGTCTGCGGCGGCTTGTTCAGCGTGTGCTGATCCTTCCATACAACACCCTTTCTTTTCAAATGTTAATCTTGTCTAACTTATTATATGCGCAGCATGATTTTGCAATGTCATAACAAACCAAAAGCTCGGATATCGAAATATGCAGTACAAGAGCCGAGATACATAGGACGGCGTCTTAGCATATCCTGGCATATATCCTATTTTGTAGTTTCTGGCTGATGGCACAAACAAGCCCACACCATCATTGCCATAACGCAGAGAAGGGATAGACCTCACCAATGCCAACCAATGCAAACTTACTGATGCCAACCAATGCAAGCTCGCCAATGTTGCTCAACACCTGTGTATATGTGTCTCCTTTAGGGGAGATGATGCTTACGAGCAATGGCGAAGCATTAACTGCGGCGTGTTTTACTCAAGACTCTTGCGAAGTAGCAGGACAAAGCACCTCTGAGTCTCAGGGAAACTACGATGCGCAGGGAAACTACGATGCGGCACTCAAGGCGGCATGCGCCTGGCTAGATACCTACTTTGCTGGAGTGGAACCTACAGACATTCTGCCTCTTGCCTTTGCAGGTGGCACAGCGTTTCAAAGAGTTGTGTGGCGCACCTTGTGCGACATTGCCTATGGAACAACCTGCAGCTATGGTGAGATTGCTCGCAGGATAGAGCCGTACTGGGGAAAGCCGAGTTCCCCGCGCGCAGTGGGCGCAGCGATTGGGCGTAATCCTTTGGCCATTGTTGTCCCATGTCACCGCGTGATTGGATCAAACGGAAGTCTGACGGGTTATGCAGCAGGTATTTGGCGCAAAGCGGCACTGCTTTCCCTAGAAGGTAGCTATGATATCTAGCAGGCGGAGCTTGCGGAAAGAGGGTTACATA
>CAYTTI010000083.1:0-5468 GCA_964440675.1 uncultured Coriobacteriaceae bacterium | reverse complement strand
TCGGTTTACGACAAAGAAAGTGTGGTTTGCTCACCTGCTTCATCAGTAAGCACCAGCGTGTCCTCTGTAACCGATACACTCGCCAACGCCGTCGTGCCGGTAATGGGGTTGCCCTCTTCATCTGTGTAGGTTGTAGCAACTGACCCATCGCCCAATGTGTAGCACACCACATCCCAGCCGCCATCGATATTCTCCGGCACGTAAAAGGTTCCGTAATAATACACAAGAGCCACAGCGGTTCCCGACATCTCTGCCAAAGTAAGACTCTCACCACTTGTTATGCGCATCAGCACATACTGACCTGTCTCGAGCTGGGATAGCTGATACTCATACCCATCAACTTCTAGGGACTCGCCCACGCTTAGTACCTGCGCTGCATCGACTGAGGCGGATCCTTCGGTATCGTTAAAGAAGAAGCTTGTAATGAACGAGTGGGCAAAAAAGGCCGACAGCGCCAAGATAACCACCGCTACAGCAATAGATACGTTTCGCCGCACAGGCCTTATGGGTTCTTGTATCGAGTTAATCTGTGGGCGGTTGGCATCAGACATACGCACTGAGCTCACGCCTTCGTCCTCAAAGGAGAAGCGAGCAAAACTTGAGGTATCGCTCACCGTGTCGCGTGTCGTAAGAAACGCGCCCTTTCCGGGAGCAATGCGCTCGAAGGAATCGGTGGCTGAAGACAGCGTGCTTCGCGGGGCATCAGCATCGAGCAAATCGTCTAGATCGAGTGAGGCGGCATAGGAAGCATCGCTGTTAATCTCGGGTGGCACATAAGCTGAAGCTGCCGAAGGTGAAGCTGCTGAAGGATGAGCAGATTGAACAGCTGAAACATCGTCAAAAGCAACAACCGGAACGTCATCGAAGGCAATGGCCGGAACATCGTCGAGAGCAGTTTGAGCAGGCTCAGAAACTTCAGACCGAGCCTCCTGTCGAGGAGTAGCTGCAGAGTCGAGGGATGTCTCGGATTCGTCATCCCAATCTCCCCAACTCATATAAGGTGCTTCACCAGGCGCTGCGAAGTGAGCACCTCCGCGTTTATGCTCAGAATCCTTGGTGCCCGCCATACAACCCTCCAGAAGCTGCTTGCATGTAATCTCTATTGTAGCGATGTTTGGCTACCTATAGCATACGACGTGTTTCGATGGCACGCCCAAGCGTCACCTCATCAGCATATTCTAACTCGCCGCCCACGGGAAGCCCGCTTGCCAAGCGACTTACCGACAGGCCGAGTGGCTGAATCGTACGTGCTAAGTACGTCGCCGTTGTTTCGCCCTCAACATCTGGGTTCGTTGCAAGAATGACTTCTTCTACCGTGCCATCGGCGAGACGCTCCAACAATTCTCGAATATGCAGCTGCTCGGGACCAATTTCATCCAAGGGAGAAATAACGCCGCCTAGCACATGGTATAAGCCGTAGTAGACACCTGTGCGCTCTATAGCAGAGACATCACGAGGTTCCGACACCACACAGATACGCGAGCGGTCGCGCGTAGCATCATTGCATATATCGCACAGCTCATCTGTAGCATAAGCAAAACACACCGGGCAGAAATGCACCTGGTCTTTAACATCAAGCAAGGCTTGAGCCAAACGTCTCGCCTCTTCCGCATCGACACGTAAGATATGGTACGCAATGCGCTGAGCCGATTTTGGTCCTATGCCAGGCAAGCGCCCCAGCTCATCAAGCAGGCGCTGAAACGCTTTTCCATCGTGAGTCACAGCCACACAACCTACAGCCCGGGAATGCCGAGGCCTCCGGTAATGGCACCCATCTGCTGGTTAGAGACATCTTGTGCTGAGGCTAGTACATCGTTAACAGCAGCAATGATCATATCCTGCAGCATTTCAACGTCCTCGGGATCCACCGCCTCAGGATCAATGATGAGCGAGGTGATATGCATGTCGGCGGTCGCGCTTACCTTAACCATGCCACCACCCGTACTCGATGTTACCTCGATATCGCCTAGGCTCTCCTGTGCCGCCGCGAGCTGCTCTTGCATTTTCCGAGCTTGTTTCATAACCTGCTGCATGTTCATGCCGCCCATGCCGCCCATTCCACGCTGACCCATAATCAAAAACTCCTTGCATACTGTGATAGTGCTAGCTATCTTGTGAATTTGTACCTGGGGATGACCCTGACGCCTCAGGTGAAATCGTACTTACGGTAACACCAGGACCGAACACATCCTCAAGCATGGCGGTAAGCGACTCAGGAATCAATGGCTCGTCCTGATTGGCCTTAGAAACTGCATCTGTTTGCTGTGCATCAGCAGATGCAGGAGCAGCTGATGTTTGTTTTGGAAGCGGTTCTGGTTCCCAAGGCAAAGGATCGCAAGAGGCCGGTGCCGGCTGTGGTTCAGGCGCAAGCGGCGTTATTCTTGTCACTGGCTGCGGCTCATACGCAACCGGTGCTGGCTCGGGCTCAGGTCGTGCTGACGAAACCACGAGAGGCGGATCCGCATCGCCTATATCGCTCGCCTTTCCCTCGCGAAACACCAATCGCCGCTGGCCAACATAGCGCTCAAGTATCTCGTTCGTAGCAGTACGCACATCATTGCGCTCGAGCATACGAAGGGCGAACGATGAGCGCGGTGGAAGCACCGCTGTAAGCACCGCTCCATCATCGGATACAAATTCAGCATTCAGCAGGAGCGATCCGTACGAAGGATACTCTTTGCACATCGCATCCTTGAAATTGCGCCACGCTCTTTGTGAAGCTACTCCTGCCTGCGAATGTGACGAAACGTCTCCAACAATTGGCTCTGTTTCAGGCGTAACAGATTGTGTTGGTTGCGCTCTTTTTGATTGAACTTGCTCTTGTTGAGCCTGTTTTGGTTGAACTCGCTCTGGTTGAATGTGAGCAACGGGAGTTTGGCTTGCTTGAGCTGAAACCAAAGGTGTTGGAACAGATGCAGGGGGCGCTGTTGGTACAGGATTGGCAGCTTCCCGTGCAAATACATGTTCAAGCGCAGCAACACGTTCCGCCAGCGATTCAAGGGTGATGTCCGACTCTGGGCGGGCAAGACGAATAAAGGCAACTTCGAGCTCAATACGTTGGTTTGTTGCCCCCTTCATGCGAACCACAACATCACTCAAGATCGTAAGTACGCGAGCGAGTCTGTCGGAGGAAGCAAATAACTGTGCTTCTTCGCTCAGCTCGCTCAACGTTTGCTCATTGGCCTCTACTATACCCTCGTGCACACCCAAGAGCGAAACTACATACACGTCACGCACACGAGCGGCAAGTCCCTGTACAAATTGCAGTAAGTCCCCTGTAGTATTTGCCAGACTGTCTACGAGCTTGAACAGTGCTCCAATATCTCGCGCTGCCAACGCTCGTATGACATGACGCAAGGTATCCTCACGAACTTCGCCCAACAAATCATTGGCAGCATCAAGTGTGATCGAACCATTACCAAAAACGGACAGCTGTTCGAGTGTGGTAAGAGCATCGCGCATCCCGCCCTGCGAGCGACGACACACAAGCTCCAAAGCCTCATCTTCAAAGGAAAAGCCTTCGCATGTACACACATGCTTGAGGCGGTCTTTTATGTCAATACGACCAATGGGTCGAAAATCAAAGCGCTGTACGCGCGAATGAATCGTAGCAGGGATCTTGTTGGGATCGGTTGTACAGAGCACAAAGACAACATGAGCAGGAGGCTCTTCAAGGGTCTTGAGCAGGGCATTAAATGCTCCGCGGGACAGCATATGAACTTCGTCAATAATGTAGACCTTGTAGCGACCACGCACAGGAGCATAATCAACACGGTTGATAATCTCCTCACGCACCGCATCAACACCCGTACGACTTGCCGCATCCAGCTCGTAAACATCTGGATGGACGCCTTCGGCAATGAGCTCACACTGCTCGCAGGTACCATCGGGCAGCCCCTGTAGGGCAGCCTCACAGAGCAGCGCCTTTGCCATAAGCCGTGCCACGGTAGTTTTGCCCGTACCACGCGGTCCGCAAAACAGATAGGCGTGGGTCGTGCGCTGCTCGCGAACCGCAAGCTCAAGCGTAGCGACAACTTGATGCTGACCTACGACTTCATCAAAGGTCTGCGGTCGATACTTTGTATACAAGGATTCCATGCAACCCCCGAAAGTGTGCTCGGCGGGAACGAGCGCCCGCCAGAGACCCCTTATGGCTGCTGCCTCCCGGCCCTGACCAGGTTCGAGGTGTGACGTCGCCCGCACCCGCCGAGCACGCTGTTCCCACTATAGCATGAGTACAGCCCAGCTGTACCATGCCTATGAACCTTCACGCAAGACGCGCTCAAGACCCGCA
This sequence comes from uncultured Coriobacteriaceae bacterium, assembly GCA_964440675.1. Taxonomy (GTDB): domain Bacteria; phylum Actinomycetota; class Coriobacteriia; order Coriobacteriales; family Atopobiaceae; genus CADBMC01. The sequence goes on along the minus strand of CAYTTI010000083.1, from coordinate 1,174 downwards.
AGGCGCGCCCAAGGCGCTCAACGCGAGCTCAGTGCGCGCGGTGCTGCGCTGCTAATACCGAACTATGAGCTCTGTCCATTATCACGTTGCCTTTGTAGTAGCTCTGCCTCCACCTGTTCGTTCATCTTACCCGTTGCGTAGCCACTCAGATCGAGCGTTACGAACTCAAAACCTATATCACGTAACTGCTTGTCTATGCGGGCGGCCATATTATTTTCAAGCATACGCGCCGCTTCACCAGGCCCCAACTCTATACGTGCAAGCTTGCCGTCGTGATAGCGCACACGCACCTGCTCAAAGCCTTCACGCAAGAGATAGCTCTCGGCCTTATCGACCATGTCCAGCATGTCTTTATCGACATGCATCCCGTAAGAAAAGCGGGTCATGAGGCATGCAAAGGAAGGTTTTTTTGCAGTTGGTAAATTATGCCGAGTTGATAGCTCTCGAATTTCCGCCTTGGTAAGACCTAAGTCCTTAAGCGGGCTCACCACCTTGAGTTCAGCAAGTGCACGCATGCCGGGACGATACATGCCGATATCATCGGCGTTGGTTCCATCCAAAACAGCATGCATGCCGTCTGCCTCCGCTCTTTGGATAAGCTTGCCAAAGAGCATATGCTTGCAGTGATAGCAACGGTCGGGCGGGTTGTCAGCATAACCTTCCACTACAAAGGGATCTACCTGTACCGCCACATGGGGAATATTGTGCTGCCGACAAAAGTCCTCTGCCTCGCTCATTTCGTACGATGGAAATATATGGGAGGTGGCGGTGTAGGCCACGGCATGTTCACCGAGCGCCTCGGAGGCGGCCCAGAGCACAAGCGTTGAGTCTACCCCACTCGAAAAGGCAATAGCAACCTGTCCCAGCTCGGCAATGGTGGCCTTAAGCTGTTCGTATTTGATATCAAGCGCATCCATGTGTACTCCCTCTTACGCAAGGACGGGTTGGTGGTACCAACCCGTCCTCACACAAACTCTGTAGCTCGGCCATGCGGCGCAGTGGCGCTCCGGCAGTACTCTCGTACGACTGAGCGCAGTCCTACCTATACCCCAGCAGCCCACAAGCGCTGCAGCATCTCAAGCGCTCTCGGCGCTGCAAGCACCCTAAAATCTCGCTAGGCGTTGTACACGTCCTGGAGCTTCACGAGGTGTTCGTAGCGCTCTTGTGCAGCAAG
>CAYTTI010000082.1:0-5472 GCA_964440675.1 uncultured Coriobacteriaceae bacterium | reverse complement strand
CATGAAGAGGAGCCGGAGCACTTTGGGCAGCTAAAGACCTTTTTGATTGGGCCAGATTGGCTTGTTTTTCGTCTTACCGGGACGCGGGGAACGGATTATTGCGAGGCTTCGACTTCGTCGCTTTTTGATTTGGATGCACGTAGATGGTCGCAAGCTGCTTGTTCGACACTCAAGTTACCACCAGAGATTTTCCCGCCAGTGCGCGGTGCCGCTGAGATAGCGGGAGCAGTACTTCCTGATGTTGCCGCTGAGCTGGGTCTTAATCCCGACACCATCGTGGTTTGTGGTACAGGCGACAATCCGGCAGCAGCCATTCCAGTGGGTACTTTAACAGCGGGTAGGCCGTCGCTTTCGTTGGGTACCTCGGGTGTATTACTTTTTCGGCGCGCCGCACCCGACTATGCTGCTTGTGGGAAAAACATTCTCTTTTCCCTCGATGGGCAAAGCTGCTCAACACTCGTTCAGGGCGTGGTGCAGTCTTGCGGAAGCAGTCTTTCGTGGCTTGTGAATACGGTGCTTGGTGAGGATGACTTCTCACTTGTGGATCGAATCGTATCTGATGAGCCACCTGCTCTGCGCGATCCCATCTTCTACCCACATCTTGTTGGCGAGAAAACAATGTATGCCGACCCAATGCTGCGCGGTGCCCTGTCGGGACTTGGAACAGATACCAGTCGGGCTGTGCGGGTTCGCGCGGTGCTTGAGGGCATTGCCTTTGGATTCAGACAACTTATGGACACGATGGCATTCGATGCGGCCTCTGTTGATGCACTTGTTGCGATTGGAGGCGGGACGCGGAGCCGTCGATGGTTGCAGCTGTTGGCCGACGTACTGAAGCTTCGGATAGATGCCCTTGCGGGGCAGGTGAGCGCTGGGTTGGGAGCGGCTCTGCTTGCAGGGATCGCTACTGGCGAGATTGCATCATGCGAGCTTGGCTCTTTGGGCATGAAAGTGAGCGAGGAGTTTACTCCGCAGGCGGATGCTGTGGCTGCGTATGATGCACGCTACGAGGTATACCTGCGGATTCATGATGCTCTGGCAATGGTATGGAACGAAGAATTGCGTTGAGCACGGCGCGTGTACAGAAAGTCACGTTAAGCGTGTTGCGTATACGGAGACAAGTACTGAGCTCGGTGTGCGTGGCTGAAGCGTGTTGAACATGGTGCGCGTGGCTGAACTGCATTGAGCGTGGCGTGCGTACGGTGAGCTGCAGGAGGAAGGTATGGCTAAAACTTGCGATATTTGCGGCGCTCCGTTGAAGCTTCTCAAGTTTCGCTATGCAGAAGGACTCATCTGTCGTGATTGCTACGACAAGGTGACAGCTGGTACTCGTACTATCGTGCGTCAAATGACACGCTCCGAGATTGAGGAGGCTATCCGGCAGCGTCAGGATTTCTTCGACGGTCTGCAGGATTTTCGTGCGACCCTTCGTGTGGGTGACGTGCTACTGGTAGATCAGGAGCGAAAGCTCTTCTGCCTTCCCCATAATCGTCGTATTGCTGACGGGCGTACCTCACCAGAAATCATTCCTTGGGACGAGGTGTGTCGCGTACGTCTCGTATCCGATCCTGCGTATACCTTCGACGAACTTCGTTCCTTGTCAAAGACGGATCCCGATGCCGTGGTGACTCATCTATGCATTGAGATTTATCGTACGCATCAGACAGAGCCCTCAAGGCAGACAGAAACCTCGAAGCAAGAGGAACCCTCAAAGCTGTGTCTTTTTACCACGCCGGTTCGGGCAAAGAGCTTCGCCTACCGCCAATCACTTGCATTGGCTCTGCGTGCGATGGAGCTTCTCGAGCAGGTAGCACAGCCGAGCAGGTAGCGCGGTAGGTGCCGTTATTCGATGCAGATGATGCGGTAGGAGCCGCTGTTCAATCAAGCGGGCAATGCGATAGATGCCACCGTTTAATTTACGAGATAGATAGGATGTTTTTATGGCACTGATGAACATGAACGACCTAGTAGCAGTTGCACAGAAAAACGATGTTATGCTGCCCGCTTTCAATACAACGAATCTCGAGATGTCGCTGGCTATTATGGATGCCTTCGAGCGCGCCGGCCTTCCAGGCATTGTGCAGATTGCACCTACCAACGTCTCCCTTACTGGCTATAACTACATTGCGACCATTGTGCACATGGCTGACGAACACTACACCGTGCCCATGGCGCTTCATCTCGACCACGGCAAAACGCTCGATGACGTACGTCAGGCGGTCCTTGCGGGCTTCACCTCGATCATGATTGACGGTGCGGCGCTTCCGTTTGAAGATAACATCCGCTTCTCGCGTCAGGCGGTGGATTTCTGCCATGCGTATGGTGTGCCTGTGGAAGCCGAGCTGGGTGCGATTGCAGGCAAAGAAGACGACCACGTGAGTGAAGCGGACTGCAAGACGAATCCCGACCAAGTTGTCGAGTTTGTCGAACGTACGGGATGTGACCTGCTTGCAGTCTCAATTGGCAACGTGCACGGTCTGGAGGATGAACCCAAGATTGACCTCGAACACCTCGCTCAGATTGCCGAGGTTGCGCCCTGTCCACTGGTACTTCATGGAGGCTCGGGTATTCCATACGAGACGATCTATGCCATGAAGCGCTGCGGCATGATGAAGATAAATATTGCGAGTGATCTGCGTCGCGCCTTTATCTCTACGGTGGGCAAGGCGTACAACGAAAATCCCGATGAGGCCAATCTTGTCAAGGTGCTTCTCGAGGCTCGCGCGGCTGTGTCCGACGTTGCATACCGTACCGCTCTCGCTATCAATGGTCTGAGGGTATAGTACAAAGCCTTGCTCGAGCCGCGCTTGGGAGTACTCGAATACTACCGAGCTGCGGCAGCCTTGCTCAACCGGAAATCGTGCAGGAATGCGGCGGCGCAGCCCAAATACTACCGAGCTGCGGCAGCCTTGCTCAACTGGTCAATGCGGGCGAGCTCGGCTTCATCGAACTCGATGTATGCAGCTTCGGCGTTCTCATGCAGGCGCTTGGAGCTGCGCATACCTGGGATGGGTACTATGTAGGACTTCTGGGCGAGGATCCACGCAAGGGCAAGCTGTCCTGCGGTGGCTTGTTTCTTCTCACCCAGCGCGCATAGATAGGCGATGAGTTCGCCGTATCTATCCAGATTCTCGTCATTCACCAGACGGCTACGCCAGTCATCACGACGGAAGCTTGCACCCTTTTTAAATGTGCCGGACAACAGGCCCTTTCCCATAGGAGTCGAAGCAATCCAACCAATCTGTTCCTGCTCGAGGAAATCGAAAAGATCCTCATGCGAGCGGTTGGTGAGACTGTAATAGTATTCAACTGCCGTGATGGGGCGCGCGGCATGTGCACGTTTGAGGTAATCGAGCGGTGCTTCGGAAACGCCCCAGCCCAGAATCTTACCTTCATCGATGAGGTCACCCATGGTGTTAGCAACCTCTTCTGGCTCGACCTTGGGATCGATGCGTGCTTGGAGGTAGAGATCGATATGGTCGGTTTCTAGGCGTTTGAGCGATGCTTCTATTGAGTTGCGAATACTTTTGCGGCTAGAGTCGAGGAGCAGAGGTGGCTGATCAGGGTCCACTGCGTAGTCAAATTCGACACCTGTTTTCGAGGCTATCACTACGTGATCGCGGATATTGCGAAACGCTCGACCCAAAATCTTTTCGTTGTGGTAGGGGTCGTCTTTGAAGCCGTAGTTCTTCGCAGTGTCAAAGAAGGTGTAGCCCCTATCGACAGCCTCGCGCAGTAGTCGCGCCGCCTCATCGATATCGGTGGGGGCACCCGTGGCATGTGAGAATCCCATGCAGCCCACGCCGATGGCCGAGATGGTTAAGCTATGTCCTAATGTTCGCTGTTTCATGGCGGATGACTCCTTACCTTGGGGTTTCCTCTGCGTATCGCTGTTCTCTATTATGCAAGTACAAGCATTGCTGCGAACATGATAGCAAAGACGAGATTGTTCCATCCACCAAAGAGCACACAGCGGAAGGGCTGTGGCACGTACATCCAGGCGAAAGCAAAAAACGATGTGACTACCGGCGTAAATACCACGAACCAGACAGGAAAGGCCGTTTGACCAAGCACGATGCCAATGCCGAGCACGATGAATCCAAGATACATAGGCACGATGGCAAGTCGTGAGAGAAGCATGATGTTTTTTGATACCGCATCGTAGAGGTCTTCGTGACCAGCTTTTGCGATGAGCGAGAGGTAGACATACTGGGCGTGGTAGGCCCCTCCGCAGATGAGCGCGAAGGCGAGTAGCACTGCCGCTATCCAGATGAGCCAGGATAGCTTTCCGGCAGCGGTGAGGGGGAGCGCCAAAAACCCTGCTACATAGAAGAAGGCTGCAACTGGGCCAAGAGCACCACCGACTCGAACTCGACCAGCTGAGATGTCGTGCATGATGTGCATATAAGGCCTAAGTGTGCCGTCCATGTTATAGGAGCCGCTCGTGAAATAGAGAAGCATGTCTCCTGTGAACATGAGTAAAGATCCAATGAGGCCGATGGTAAGAAGGATGGAAGGCAAAGACATGCATCTTCCTTTCGTCGAATAGCGCATATAAGGCAATCGAATAGTTCATACAAACCAATCGAATAGCAAATGCAGATCCAAGTATCAGGTAGCCATCATCCTATCATATGAGTTAAATAAAGCTAACTTATTGGCCTGTTTGTTGGCTTGTTACATGGTTCAGCCGGTATATATGCTGGCATATGATAGCCCGTACCTAACGCTTACGAACCAATGGTCACATACCACTTGACATCTTTTCTGTGGATACCTACAGTGAATTACACCACTGGTACGCATAAAGTGACATATGGATACTAATTGGAGTCGGTATGATCGGAGTTCTTGTTGTAACTCACGCAGATCTGGGCCAAGGCCTACTTAATGCAGTCACGCTCATTGCTGGCAATCAACCTGGATCACGCGCCATCGGTCTCTTTCATGGGGATAGCCCGGATGAGCTCGAGTCCAAGATTCTCTCTGCGCTTGATGACCTTGATCAGGGTGATGGCGTTCTCGTCTTTACGGATTTTTACGGCGGTACTCCCGCGAACACGGTAATGCGCTGTATGAGCAAGCGTGATATTCGCTGTCTGACTGGAGCGAATATGCCGATGCTTGTCGAAGCCCTTACGAACCGAGACGCAAACCTCACCATTGATGAGCTCGAGGAAAGTTGCATTGCGATTGCCTCGGAGTCCGTTACGAAACTCGAGGATCGCTATCGCGAAACCCTTGCAACAGTACAAGAGGAGGACGACGAGGACTTTTAGTCCTTTGTTTGTCAGGAGGGGTACCGACATGGAATTTGAAAGAAAGAGTGAGGAAAGATGAAGTACGAAGGTATCGAGCTCGTGCGCATTGACGATCGTCTTATCCACGGGCAGGTTATGACAAGCTGGCTTAATTTCCTTAAGGCCAACAAGATCATGGTTGTTGACAATCAAGTTTCGCAGGACGCCATGA
>CAYTTI010000081.1:2181-5490 GCA_964440675.1 uncultured Coriobacteriaceae bacterium | reverse complement strand
GCCGGATTGCTGGTGTTGCGCTTGGTGCACTGTGGCAGGTGCTTGTTATGTTTGGCCTTCACTGGGCACTTGTGCCGATATGCCTTGCTAATCTTGGTTCTTTAGGGTACGACGTGATTTTGTCACCTCAGTTCCCCTGCACATGGGCACAGATTTCAGCAGTGTTTGCCATCTACCTCAAGGTGAAGGATCTTAAGCTTAGAGAAGTCGCACTTCCTGCTATGATCACTGGCCTTTTCGGTACGACTGAACCTGCAATATATGGCGTTACGCTGCCGCGGAAAACACCATTTATATTCTCCTGCATCGCGGGAGCCATTGGTGGTGGCATCGTAGGAGTGATGGGTGTTGCAAGCTATGTCTCTGGCTATTCTGGCCTTACGGGCTTTACCTGCTACATTGACCCATCGGGTGATTTGTCCGGTCTCATGTGGATGGCTATAGCCGTCGCGGTAGCTATGGTCGTTGCCTTCCTGCTTACGTTCTTCTACAATCCTGAGCAGGATATGAAGAAGGCCGCCGAGTAAAGAAGCTTGTTAATTAATTAATTAAATAAATAAAGGAGCGTGTTTTATGGCTGTGAGCTTTCCAAACGGTTTTTTCTGGGGTGGCGCGACTGCTGCCAATCAGCTCGAAGGTGCATGGAATGTAGATGGACGCGGTCCTTCTATTGACGATCACATTACGGGAGGAAGCTTTGAAAAATCGCGCGAGATAACCCTGAGCATCGACCCTGAAAAGCTCTACCCCAATCACGACGGCATTGATTTCTACCATCGCTTCGAGCAGGATATCAAGCTCTTTGCCGAGATGGGCTTCAATATGTTCCGCTTATCTATCGCGTGGAGCCGAATCTTTCCTAACGGCGATGATGCTGAGCCTAACGAGGCAGGTCTTGCCTTTTATGATCGCGTATTCGATTGTTTGCACGAACACGGTATCGAGCCCTTGGTGACCCTTTCCCACTACGAGATGCCCTATCACCTGGTTGAACAATACAATGGTTGGGCGAGTCGCGAGCTTATCGAGTTGTTCGAGAGGTATTGCGCAACGGTTTTTGAACGCTATCAAGACAAGGTTGTGTATTGGCTTACCTTTAACGAGATAAATGTTGGTACGATGGCGCTTGGTGCCGCGCTTTCCACCGGGATTATCCAGGGCTATGAGGGCCCCACGTCAAATATCGAGGTTACTCCCCAACAGTGCTATCAGGCACTCCATCATCAGTTTGTTGCGAGTGGTCGTGTGGTGCGCTTGGCTCGTGAGCTCTATCCGCACTTCAAACTTGGCAATATGGACTGCTTTATTCTCTCGTATGCGGCTACCTGTGATCCTGCCGATGTTCTGGCCAACCAAGAGGAGATGCGCCGGATGAACTGGTTCTCCTCCGATGTTCAGGTACGTGGTGCCTACCCCAGCTACGCACAACGTTTCTTCCGTGAGCATGGGATAGAGCTTGCGATGGAGTCTGGAGATATTGAAGACATCGCAGCAGGTAAAGTCGACTTTTACACCCTGAGTTACTACATGTCGAGCATTGTGGGTACCCACGACGATCTGGAAGCCACGCCAGGTAACATGACCTTTGGTGGTAAGAATCCTTACCTTAAGAGCAGCGACTGGGGATGGCAGATAGATCCCGATGGCCTGCGCTTTGCCTTAAACGAAATATACGACCGTTACCAAATACCGATAATGCTGGTGGAAAACGGAATGGGAGCGCTTGACGAGTTTAGTGACGATGGTGCAATTCACGATACCTATCGTATTGACTACTTACAACGCCACATTCGAGCGCTGGCCGAAGCCATTGACGATGGTGTTGACCTTATAGGCTACACTTGGTGGGGGCCAATCGACTTGGTTTCTGCTGGCACCGGTGAGATGCGCAAGCGTTATGGTTTCATCTACGTAGATAAGCACGATGATGGATCGGGCACCTACGAACGTACGCGCAAAGATAGCTTCTATGCCTACCAGAAGATCATTGCATCGAATGGAAGCGAGGGCCTGGAAGACTAGATCACATCTCGCAGGCGGCTTTTAACCTGCCCTTGGCTTTACTGGTGCTAAAGGCGGGAACCCTGTCGATATTGCAGGAGTCCTGTCGGTGCCATGTGCGGGAAGGGAGCCGCCTGTGATTGAGTTGCGCTGTATAGTAAGCGACGATTTCGGTTTTCATGCGCGTCCCATTGTGCAACTTGCTTCTATTGTTCGAGAACACAAAAGTTCGGTGAGTGTGTTGAGGGGCACCACGAAAGCAGATGGTGCTGATGTGATGACTCTCATGGGTCTTGAAGCGCGCGCAGGTGATGAGCTTATATTTCAGATTGAGGGCAGCGATGAAACACAGCTTGCACATGCGCTGTGCGAGCTAAGCTTTCTCGATTCTGGAGCGTGACGATATGGAAGATCGTGTCAAACACGCAGTCAGTGCCAAACAGGGAACCAATAGCTTAGACTGGACAGAGTCTATCAAAATAGCTTCGTTTCTTAAAATTTCTGTTCCAGCTGATGCCTCCCAGTGGACCTTTGCGCGGCATTCCCACCAAGAGTCCGTAGAGATTTCCTTGGTAGTGGCAGGATCAGCTGATTTTGAGTGTAATCATATTCGCTATACCATGCAGCCCGGTGATATGGCGGTAAAAAACGCTGGAGCCGTACACTACGAACGCTCGAAGGCAGGAACATCCTTTGAGCAGTATTGCTTATGTTTATCGGATGTTGCGGTGCCGGACTATCCAGAAAATGCCTTAATACCAGAAGGGGTGAGTCCGCTCATTCATACTGGTAGAACCTTTGAATTTATCCATGCGACGTTTAGATATTTGTTTGACCTATACAACATCGAGCTCTTTAAGCCTGCAAATACCATACGGCAAACCCTAATGGACATCATCGATTTAATTCCCAGCCTATGTGTTGCGAGTGCAATTGGAGAAGCGGATTATCAGCAATATAGCGAGCTTGTGGGCAGCGTTCTAAAGCATCTTGATAAGCACTATACCGAGCCGATAGATCTTGACACAATTGCTAAGTCCTTCTACGTGAGCGCCTCGTATCTGTCTCACAAGTTCAAGGATGAGGTTGGAATATCTATTAAGCAGTACATAACCAGCCGAAAGCTTGGACAGGCACAGCTGCAGCTTGTTTTTGACGATATGCCTATTAAAGAGATAGCAACGTCGTGTGGGTATAGCAATTTGCAGCACTTCTACCCTGCGTTTAAGAAGCAGACAGGCACGACGCCTCGAGAGTTTAGAGAACGTTACCAGTCTTAACTTCCTGCCCTAATTTATGCAAGCTTTA
>CAYTTI010000081.1:0-2171 GCA_964440675.1 uncultured Coriobacteriaceae bacterium | reverse complement strand
CAAGGCTCCCAGCCTCTTTTTATTAGTATCAAAATGCCGGGATCAGCTCTATCTTGGCATTGATTATTCCTCTGTCTTAGTACTTAAAATGCTAGAAATGCTTCTATCTTAGTATGCAGATTCCCTCTATTGAGGTAGACGCAATCATTGAATGAAGAGGCAAATGCCTACGTTATTCCTATTAGTGCCTTGGGTGTTTAAGCCGACAGGCCAGCTAGCCATCTAATGGCTAGCTGGCCGTCAAGCTAGGGTTTTTCAAGCTAGGGTTTTACATAGTTCCTGCGTAGCTCGAGTCTTCTCCAAGACCCTCAGGACCCATGCACATATAACCACAGTCAACATAGAGATCATGGCCGGTAATCGCAGAGGCATCGTCGGACAGCAAGAACACAATAGCCGCAGCAATCTCTTCAGGAAGAGCAAGGCGGCGTAGGAAATGATAGTTATTCCAAGCCTCAGGCATGTTTGCCCAGTCGTCACCAGGGCAGGCGTGACGAATCTCATCCGTTTTTGTCCATGTTGGTGCTACAGCATTTACTCGAATGTGGGGTGCTAAATCCATCGCCGCACACTTAGTGAGCTGCTTAACTGCCCCCTTTGCAGTATTGTATGGCCAGCTGCCAATTTGTGCGATGCCATCGGAGATACTGGTGGTCATGGTCACGGCACCAGGCTTATCCTTGCCGTGAACACGTACCCACTCGCGCATCATAGCGGCATATGCCATAGGACCAGCTTGCATGCTGTTGAGCCACTCCTCATGGGTGGTAGTCTCGTCGCCACGGTTAAATGGGAATGCGTTATTTACCAAATAATCAATGTCGCCAAGAATTTGGGCTGCTTCATCCACAAATTTTGCGGGAGCCTCTGGATCAAACATATCAGCCTGAACGAAAGCGACTGTAGCATCGGGGAAGCTCTTTTGTACTTCGGCGAGCGTTTCCTCTCCAGTCTTGGGATTTCTACCAGCGAAAACAACTCCTCTGGCTCCCTCTTCCAGTAAGCGCAGGACGGCGGCTTTGCCAATTCCTCTTGATCCACCAGTAACGATTGCTGACTTACCTTCAATACCACGCATACGATCATTCCTCACAGACTCTAGACTTACTCCTTATAGACCCTTGCAAAGCTCTTATAGACTCTTGCAGAGCTCGAAGGCCTCCCGAATAGCATCCCCAGCCTCTTTGTTACCATTTGCGTCACCGATTACGGTGTACTCAAGGCCTGCTTCTTTCAAACCCTCTTCCAAAGGCTTGTAAGGATCGCGTCCGACGGCGATAACAATCTGGTCACAGGGAAGTGTCTGCTCTTCACCGTTCTCGTTTTCGATAACAACACCCTCAGGATCAATTCTTACGACTGGAGAGTTGACATACTTTTTAACACCCCATTTATCCAGGTGGCGATTGATATCGACCTTAACAGGGAATACGGCATCAATAGCAATTTCAGAGCGCATCTCAACGATGCTGACATCCCTCAGCTCTTGAGCCAGGAAGTGGGCAGTCTCTGCACCGACCAAGGCACCGCCTACAATTACTACCTTGCTGCCATACCAAACCTTGCCGCTCAGGATATCGCCAGGATCAACAACTCGCTCATCCTCGGCCAGGCCTGGGATGGGCGGACGCTTATTAATACCACCAGAGGCGAGGACGACATGATCCGGATTCAGTTCTTTGAGGTTTTCGATAGTAGCCTCTGTGTTGTAGCGAATTTCGACACCAAGTTTCTTGCATTGGGTTGTTTGCCAGACGAGAAAGTCTGTGATTTCACCCTTGCCCGGCGAGACAGACGCAAAGAAGAACTGACCACCGTTTTGTGCTTCTTTTTCAAAGACAGTTACCTTGTGTCCACGTTTTGCAGCGTAGATTGCTGCTTCGAGACCTCCTGGACCCGCACCGACAACGGCTATGTTCTTCTTGGTTTCTGCCGGCTTGATGCCACCCTCATATTCGTGCCCGAGCTCTGGGTTAATAACACAGGTGATAGGCTCGTCGGCCAAGAGCACGCCAATGCAGCCAACATCGCATCCAAAGCAGCGGCGAATATCCTCGAAGCGTCCCTCTTGACTCTTTTTGGGCATCCAAGGATCTGCAAGAGAGGCGCGACCCATGCCAACGAGGTCTGCATCGCCCGAGGCAATGATGCTGTCTGCCAAGAATGGATCG
>CAYTTI010000080.1:0-5514 GCA_964440675.1 uncultured Coriobacteriaceae bacterium | reverse complement strand
TTTGAGACCGTGCAACATTGGTTTAGGACTTTGCAACCTTGCTTCGCTTCGTACTGTTGGCTTAAAACCTTAAAATTTTGGTTTATGGCTTGTCAGACGACAGTCATCGTGTCATACTGCTATTTGAATACATGAACAGTTGATCATATATTTATTTAGAGGGTGTGAGCAACGGATGACAGGTGGAGAACATCAGGGCAAGCAGAGCAACCAGGCCGAGTGGGGTAACCAGGGCAACCGAGATAATCAGGGCAAGCAAGGCACGGGGCGTCAATCTGCAGAGCTGCAACTACGCAATGACAAAGAGCATCTTTTGCACGTTGAAGAGCTACTCGGCGATGACGATGTCATATACACCGCCACTCAAATCTTCGATGCACTTTCCGACTTCACCCGATTCCTCATTTTAGGGGCACTCTGTACGGGCGAGCGCGGCGTGACCGACCTAGAAGAAGTTTGCCACGTATCACAATCGGCCATATCTCATCAGCTGCGCCTCCTGCGTGATCGTGGCTTAGTGTCTGCCCGTCGTGATGGGCAGCGCGTTATCTATTCACTTGCCGATGAGCACGTTATAACTCTGATTCGTGTTGGCCTCGAGCATGCGGGACACACCTTCGACGTTGAAGGGATTTGAGCATGTGGGGCACACCTTCGACGTTGAAGATATAGCCCTCTGTCGGATATACAGCTGCCGTAACAGCCGCCGTACCAAGTCTATAAATTGCCGTAGGCAATTGAGGAAAAGAGCGCGACCGCTGCGCGAGAAGCGGTAGAAAGAATACATGAGGAACTCATATGCGTAAGAAGTACCAGCTCTCTGAGATCGATTGTGCGAACTGTGCCTTGAAACTCGAGGATGCCATTAAGCGTGTGGACGGTGTAGAAGATGCTCACGTTAACTTCCTTACTCAGAAACTAACCCTCGTTGCCAACGACGAGTGCTTTTCTGACGTGTTAGATCGCGTCATACAGGTTGCGGCAAGACTTGAGCCCGATTGCACCATCATCCTCTAGCGGTGATTATCCTGCGGGATGCTGCCTGATGCTATCCCGCAGGATGCTGCTTGACGCTAGTCCACGGGATCCTGCTCATTATTTCGCAGGATGCTACTTGACATATTCGACACTGAGATTGGGTTTTCATCATGAATAAGAAGCAACGCGCTTGGAGAAATCGCATCATCGTTGCCCTTGCCATATTTGCTGTGATGTATGCCATAGATGCTTCCGGGGTTCTTGAGAGACTCTTCACCGCTCCGACCGACGTGTATGCTGCCTTTGTTCTCTTCCTCATCCCGTACCTCATTGCTGGCTACGATGTGCTCATAGAGGCCGCAGGCAAGATAGCCCATGGCGCGGGTCTTGATGAAAGCCTATTGATGAGTATTGCAACCATTGGCGCATTTGCAATGGTACTCTTTCCAGAATCGGAACCACATATGGCCGAAGGTGCGGCAGTAATGCTCTTCTACCAGGTGGGAGAGCTGTTCCAAAGCTATGCCGTTGGAAGAAGCCGTAAGTCGATTACCGATTTAATGGACATAGCTCCCGACTATGCCAACATTGAACAAAACGGTGAGCTTGTGCAGGTCGATCCCGACGATATAACCCCTCACACCATTATCGTCGTGAAGCCGGGTGAGCGTATTCCCATAGACGGTGTGGTTGAAGAAGGCTCGAGTCAGGTCGATACCGCTGCACTTACCGGTGAATCGGCTCCTCGCTACGTCGAGGTAGGAAGCGAAGTAATCTCCGGCTGTGTCAACATGACGGGTGTATTGCGTGTGCGAACCACGAAGCACTTCGGCGAGTCTACCGTTAGCCGTATTTTGGAACTGGTCGAAAATGCGAGCGAACGTAAAGCGCGTACAGAAAACCTCATCACCCGTCTTGCACGTGTGTATACGCCGGCAGTTACCCTTGCTGCCTGTTTGGTAGCAGTTCTGCCTCCGATTCTTGGTTTTGGTAGTTGGGGTACGTGGGTTTTGCGAGGTCTTACCTTCCTCGTGGTAAGTTGCCCGTGTGCCCTGGTTATTAGCGTGCCCCTCTCCTTCTTTGGAGGTATTGGTGGGGCGTCTCGCCTCGGTGTCTTAGTAAAAGGTTCAAACTACCTTGAGTTGCTTGCCCACGTCGATACCGTTGTGTTCGACAAAACTGGAACGCTTACCACGGGAACCTTTGACGTTGTGGCGGTGCATCCCGAAGAAGGCATATCGTCCGAGCAGGTGCTTGAGTATGCAGCGCACGCAGAGGCCTATTCCAACCATCCTATCGCGCTTTCAGTACGCAATGCTTATGGTCAAGCTATAGACCAAACACGCATTCATGAAAGCCAAGAGCACTCTGGCCACGGTGTGTACACCCAAGTAGACGATCATACTGTGCTAGTTGGCAACAGCGCCTTTATGCGAGAGCAGGGCAGTACCTATAAAGACTGCAATACAGCAGGCACTATTTTGCACGTGGCCTGCGATGGCTCGTATATGGGCCACATTATTATCGCCGATGTCATAAAAGAGGATGCCCAACAAGCCATCGTGCGTCTGCATGAAGTGGGTGTTTCGCGCTGCGTTATGCTCACGGGCGATCGCGCTGATGTTGCGCATGCCGTGGCAGATACTATTGGCCTTGATGAGGTGTATGCCGAACTTCTGCCTGAGGATAAGGTGGATCAGGTAGAACGTTTGCTATCCAACAAAGCAAAGGGGAGCTTTTTGGCCTTTGTGGGCGATGGTATTAACGATGCACCAGTGCTCACCCGTGCAGATGTTGGTATTGCCATGGGTGCCATGGGTTCAGACGCAGCCATTGAGGCGGCAGACATCGTACTTATGGATGACAAGCCATCTCAGGTGGGAGTGGCCATTCGTCTTGCACGTAAAACCATGCGTATCGCTTGGCAAAACATCGTCTTTGCGCTGGGAGTCAAAATAATCATCCTCATTTTGGCTGCTCTGGGCATTGCTAACATGTGGCTTGCGGTCTTTGGTGATGTTGGCGTAGCAATCCTTGCAATCCTCAATGCGATGAGAGCTATGCGCCTGTAGGACTGCTACAATGATCAGTTGTGTTTGTTTGGAGGTTCTGTTGCTGTGAGCGCAGGTTGTGAACGGGGATAGGAAGGAAGAGTCGCATGGCAGACTCAGATAAAAAGGCTGCTTCCGAGCAGGGCGGTGCTCATTTCAAGCGCGTTCAAGCGCAGGATGCAACAGAGCAATCGTCTGGCCACACGGAGACCTCTTTCGGCCGTGCGTCTTCGGGCGTGGTGCCTGCTGTGGGTACTCGCGAAAACCTGCGCCGTGTCAAAAAGAAGAAGCACAAGACCTTGAAATATGTTGGTATTGTGTGCGGGAGCCTAGTGGCCTTCATACTCGTGCTCGCCGCCATCTTTTTTGTGTGGTTCGGTACGCTGGACTCATCTATGAGTATCGAGGACGAGACGGAGCTCGCAGAGCTTCAAGAGGAACTCACGCCCGTGAGCTCCACCGACGAGGCATTCTATGTGCTCATTTTGGGTAGCGACGCCCGCGAAACCGATACAACCAGTCGCAGCGACGTTATTATACTCACGCGCATCGACCCCTCTACAGGCACGGTGAGCCTGGTCTCGATTCCCCGTGACACCATGGTTACCATCAATGGAACCACCCAGAAGATCAACGCTGCCTATGCGTACGGTGGTGCTGCTTTGGCCGTTCGCACCGTGTCCGAGTTCGCCGGTGTGCCCATCGCGCATTACGTAAGCGTGCACTTCGACGAGCTTGAAGAAATTGTGGATATGCTGGGTGGCGTGTGGGTTGACATTCCAGAGGATATTGAAGCCGGCAACGGCGGCATGAGCTTCAGCGCCGGCGAACAGCTGTTAAGCGGCGAGGAAGCACTCGCATATGTTCGTGAGCGTTACACCGTGTCCGGTGGCGATTTTGGCCGCGCCCAGGCGCAGCGTCAGGTTGCCGAGGCGATTCTCAGGCAGGTGCTTGAGAGTTCGCTTATCGAACTGCCCAGTTTGATTGGTCAGTTGGCGAACTGCATCTCGACCGATCTCTCGCTGAGTGAGATCATCGCATACGCTCAAGAGTTCATGGATATCGACCTTACCGTATACTCCGCCATCTGCCCGAGTTACGCTCTCAACCTGGATGGCGTAAGTTATGTGGCCACGATGTTTGACGAGTGGCGTCGCATGATGCAGCTAACCGACGCCGGCCTCGATCCAAATAGCGAGACCGATGAAATTCCAACCGAGCAGACCGAAAACGAAGATTTGGGCTCCGCCTCGAACTCGCCTGCACCAACCGATTATGAGGATCTCGCTGCGAGCGCCATGACTACCGATGACGTTGCGAGTACGGATTAGCTATACGGCGACAAGCACAGACTAGCCACGCAGCGACAAGCACGGGCTAGCCATACAGCGATTGACCGATATACGGAAGGGTATCGATGACACTCCTGGAACTTTTAACCCTGCTGCGCAAGCACCTTAAGATGGTGGTCTTGCTGCCTATCGTCTGCATGGTGGCGATGGGTTTGGTGAGCGTCCTCATGATGAGCAACACCTACACAGCGACCACGAGTATGTACGTGCTCACATCGTCGAGCAGTGAGACATCGTCATCGTCGCTTTCGACGGATCTCTCTGCGAGCCAGATGCTTACGAACGATGTGGCCTCGCTGCTTGAGAGCGAGCGCGTGATGAGCGACGCCGCCCAGATGATCGGTCTGACCGATCTAGACGACTACGACATCACGGTGACGAGCGAGACCACGACGCGCGTGATCACCCTCTCGGTGACTGGTACGAATGCAAAAGGGACGGCAAACGTAGCGAACAGCCTGGCTCAGAGCGTCTCGGATGTAGCACGCGAGGTTATGAACGTTGAGAGCGTGAACGTGATCGATGAAGCTTCTGAACCCGATGAACCGAGTGGTCCGAATCGCCTGCTCTACGTGGCAGTGGCTGGCATGGCCGGGCTGTTTGTTGCTGCTGCCATCGTGGTGCTCATGGACATTATCGACACCCGCGTGCGCAACACCGAAGATGTGGAAGAGCTGCTGGGGTTGCCCGTGATTGGCCGCATTCCCGAGATGAAAGGGAGCAAATAGGTTATGGCGCGCAACAAGAAGATCTCGGCCGACGAGCTTGCAGTACAGAACGCCGCTAAGACGCTCCTTGCTAACATTCGCTTTGCCAGCATCGATTCACCCATTAAATCGGTCGTGCTTACCTCATCAGTGCCCAACGAGGGCAAGAGCACCGTGGCTTACAACTTGGCACAGGCGGTTGCTTCAAGCGACAAGCGCACGCTTTTGGTAGAGTGCGACATGCGCCGCCGTTCACTGGCTGACATGATTGGTGCGCGGGCACGCCACGGCTTGTATGGTGTGCTTTCCCATCAGGTTGATCTTGAGGAAACCGTGGTGTCGACGCCTCATCGTAACCTGTACTTTCTCGATAGCGAACCGCATATTCCCAACCCGGCGGATATCTTGTCCTCACAGCGCTTCAAC
>CAYTTI010000079.1:1278-5518 GCA_964440675.1 uncultured Coriobacteriaceae bacterium | reverse complement strand
CCTTCGACGATTTTTTCGAGGAACCACTTACTCGCTTTGCAAGCACTGAAGGATTCAAGATGGATGTTGAGGATGCGGGCGATTCCTACATAGTGAGCGCCGAGCTTCCCAATGTTGAGCGTGACCAGATAGACGTTGAGCTAAACGAAGGCAGGCTCTCTATCTCAGTTGAGAAGACCGAGTCCGAGGAAAAGAAGAACAGGAACTATCTCTACAAGGAAACGTCTGAGTGGAGTGCAACACGCGGGGTCTATCTTAAGGATGCGGCAACATCTGGTCTTAACGCCAAGCTTGATAAGGGTGTACTCACCATTCGCATCCCCAAGCAGGTTGAGAAGGCAAACGTCACCAAGATCGCTATCGACTAATAGGAGGCAAACACTACCAAGAAGGCAAGTGCTACCAGGAAGGCAAGCGCTACCGAGGTTGTTACCGAGGTCGTTATCAAGCTAGCGACTAAGTTGCTCTCTAAGCTTTGCAGCGACAGCTTGGATGAAGTCCTCGGTTGTAAGGGTGGTTGGATTTGCTAGCGAGGTAATTCGTGCGAGGTCTCCCGTCATCGTACCGGATTCAATTGTTGCAAGCGTTGCGTTCTCAAGGTCGTGTGCAAATGTAACCAGTTCGGGGAGCTCATCGAGCTCCCCTCTCTTTTTTAGTGCGCCGCTCCAGGCAAAGATGGTTGCCACCGAGTTGGTTGAAGTTGTCTCGCCAGCTAGATGACGGTAGTAATGGCGCTGTACGGTGCCGTGAGCCGCTTCATATTCGTAGGTACCATCGGGTGAAACAAGCACACTTGTCATCATGGCGAGCGAGCCAAAGGCGGATGAGAGCATGTCGCTCATGACGTCACCGTCATAGTTCTTACACGCCCAGATGAACCCGCCCTCTGAGCGCATGACGCGAGCTACAGCATCGTCGATCAGGGTGTAGAAATACTCGATACCCGCATCCTTAAATCGGGCGGCGTAGTGGGTGTCAAACACCTCTTGGAATATGTCCTTAAAGTGATGGTCGTAGGTTTTTGAAATCGTATCCTTTGAGGCAAACCATAGATCTTGCCGAGTAGAAAGTGCGTATTCCATACAGCTTGTTGCGAAGCTCTCGATAGAACTATCGAGGTTGTGTATGCCCTGCAACACTCCAGGAGAGCTAAATTCATGAATGAGCGTGCGCTGAGGGCTACCATCACTTCCCGTAAATACCAATTCCGCACGTCCTGGCTTCTCAATTCGCAGCTCGGCATTGCGATAGACATCACCGTACGCATGACGGGCAATGGTTATGGGTCGCTTCCAGCAGCGCACGACAGGGTCGATGCCTTGTACCACAATGGGCGTGCGGAATACTGTGCCGTCGAGCAGGGCGCGAATGGTGCCGTTGGGGCTCTTCCACATGCTTTTAAGCTGGTATTCCTCAACACGCGCCTGGTTGGGGGTAATGGTTGCGCACTTTACCGCTACGCCTCGACGCTTGGTGGCATGAGCTGCATCGATGGTAATTTGGTCGTCGGTGGCATTGCGGCTCTCAAGACCTAAATCGTAGTACTCGGTTTTAAGGTCAACGAAGGGGTGGATAAGATGCCGCTTGATCATGTCCCACATAATACGGGTCATCTCGTCGCCGTCCATCTCGACCAGCGGTGTTTTCATGGGAATACGAGCCATAGGGAGCCTCCAAACCTTTTTGCACGGCGATCATTGTACCTGTTTGCGTGCGGACGTATGAGTACGTGCGCGCACAGTGACATCTACGTGTGCAGTGACCTCTACGGGCGCAGCGACATCTATGCGGTGTGTTCCGGGCTCGTGCGAGGTGTTTTGAACCGTTTTCGGCAGCGCAGGCTTGCTCGGTTTTCTGCCCGTTTTCGATAACGCAGGCTTGCTCGGTTTTCTGCGTCGGATCGTCTCAACAGTCCATTCCATGCCGTAGGGGATGTAGTCGAGATTGTTCAGATCCTGTGGCAGATAGTCAATAAGGCTTAGCGAATGTGTTTGCGAGACTTGTTTTGGCTTGACATGTGGCCGAGCAGCTACCGAGAGCACACGAGCACCTCGTGCGGTGAGGCGCTGTTCGTAGTAGCTTGTGGGCAAGCTGGGAAACATTGCGCGCTCATCTTCGGAGCTCCATGTGATGGTATAGCCAGCAAGCTCGAGCTGACCCAAGGTAAAATCGCGCAAGGGTTGACTGTCGGTGCGCAACCACAGAAGTCCATCGGCTGTAAGAACGTCGTAGTAGTCCAGTAAGCGCTCGAGGGCAACAAGGCGCATATGAGCATCCTTCTTGCGGGGGAAGGGTGTGGGAAAGTTAAGGTAGATGCACGACAGTTCACCTTCGCCAAAGAACTGAGGAACCTGGTGTCCTGCGCCGTATATAGCAACGGCATTGTTGAGCCCTGCCTCATGTATCGCCTGAGCGGCATAGGTAACGCAGACCGGGTCGAAATCCATGCCTACAAACAGGATGTGTGGATACGCTTGTGCTAAGCCTGTGAGCCAGTCACCCTTACCACATCCCAAATCGAGATGTACCTCATCGAAACAGCTTGGGCATCTACCATCACAAAAGGGGAGACCATTACGAAAAGGGAGCGGACAGCAGGCCTCAGCCCAGATGTCTCTCAATTGAGCAGGCTCAAATTCTATGGCATGAGCATAGCGCTCGAGGCGTTCTTTCAGGTTGAAGTTTCGCGGTAGCCGCCGGCGCATGAGCTCTCCTATGGGGTGCTAGCTGTGGAACCAACAAAAATGGGGTGTACGTTACACCCCATACATGCATACAACTATAGTAAGCTCAAATACATGAGCAGTTCACCGTACACATCATCCACTTTTTTACCGCAGGTAGTTGAGCACGTTGCCTGTGTGCTGGACAGCTTGGCCGAACTGCCTGGAAAAAGTTTTCGGGCGTCCTCGTGGCCAGCCTCGTGGTCGGCTTCGTGTATTGTTGTGCGACATGGAGCGCACATCCTTGTGTCTGAGGGCATGCAGCGAAGTGCTCACTTCATGCAACATGGAAATACCTCTGTGCGTGAACACTCGATGCGTGTGGCTTGCTGCGCTGTCAAACTGTCACGCTGGCTGCGCCTAGAGCTCTCCGAGCGAGACCTGGTACACGCCGCTTTGCTGCACGATTATTTTTTGTACGACTGGCATGATCGTTCAACGAGCAGACCTCACCATGCAACGCAGCATCCGCACTATGCTGCAGAAAATGCCATACGCGATTTTGCCATTGCTCAAGAGGTAGAAGATGCCATTCGTACCCATATGTTTCCCGTTACCTTGCGTATACCTCGAGGATCAATTGCTTGGATGGTATGTATCGCCGACAAGCTCTGTTCAGCACAAGAAACGGTACAGGGTCTGTGGTATAGCGTAGGCCTGCGCTAAGGAGCGCGCATGTTCAGACCCTTGAGTATAACCATTATGTCCTTTGTGCTCTATAGCATGGCGGGCTGGGTGTTCGAGGTTTTGTATTGCTCGGTGAAGGAAGGGCACCCTATTAACCGAGGCTTTTTGAATGGTCCGTATTGTCCTATCTACGGGGTGGGCGCGTGTTTTGTAGGAGGAATGCTTGCGGGCATTCGTCAGCCCGTTGTGCTCTTTATTGTGGGAGCTGTGCTGAGTTGCTGTGTGGAGTACCTAACTTCATGGGTCATGGAGTTCATCTTTCATGCGCGTTGGTGGGATTATTCGCACCGTCGATTTAATTTGCATGGTCGTGTATGTTTGGCAGGTGCCATGCTTTTTGGTTGTTCAATTGTTGTGGTGGTGCATATTGTGCAGCCGGCATTGAACATCTTTTTTGGATTATGGCCTGTTCCGCTGCAAAGGAGTATGGGGGCACTTGCTGCTCTTTGTTTGCTGAGCGATTTACTGATTACAGCTGCCGGACTTATGGGATTTCGTGCTATGAGCATGAGTGTGAGCGATGCCATAGTTGACGTACTTAAAGAGCGTTTTGCGAACGTTACCATTCCTGCCTCGGTGTATCGACAACTCGACCGTTTGGTGGCAAGTAAGGCTAACGCTCACAAGGTTTTTGCTGCCTTGCATGACGCGGCAGGGAGATTTTCACGCATCAACTTTGCTGCGGATGTGAAGTCAGTTATCAAGCACAAGCTCACAACACAGCAGCGCCGCATCTTACAAGCCTTTCCACATTTTGAAAAGCTATGGGCGCAGCAGATGGCGCATGACGTATGGACTCGTTTACGCGAGCAACTGAGGCGCCACTAGCT
>CAYTTI010000079.1:0-1178 GCA_964440675.1 uncultured Coriobacteriaceae bacterium | reverse complement strand
TCCTTCGTGCCTGCGAGTTGCTACTGGGGCACCGTTAACTTTATGCCCGCGAGCAACTGAGGTGCCACTAGCTCGCACCTAGGGGCAACTAGAGTTCCTCGGCAACCTCGAGAAGCAGGCGCTCGGTTTTCTCCCACCCTAGGCACGGGTCGGTAATTGACTTGCCGTACTCGCAGCCGTCTGTGCTTTGATTACCGTCTGCGATATAGGATTCAATCATGAAGCCGCGCACCATGGTGGCAATTCGATCGCAGCGTCGCATGGAACTCAAGACCTCCTTGCAAATGCGAATTTGCTCTAAGGGGCGCTTGCCTGAGTTGTCATGGTTGCAATCGACGATAACGGCAGGGTTTTGATAGCTACCATTGCAGTAGGAGCATGCCAGGCGTTCAAGGTATTCGTAGTGGTAGTTGGGGTAAT
Source organism: uncultured Coriobacteriaceae bacterium (assembly GCA_964440675.1). GTDB lineage: Bacteria > Actinomycetota > Coriobacteriia > Coriobacteriales > Atopobiaceae > CADBMC01. The sequence continues at coordinate 758 of CAYTTI010000079.1, read as the reverse complement.
TCAGCCCATCCTCGCCTACATATCCACGCAGTACCGCATGTGCCAAAGGGTTGCCCGTTGTTTCTACATCCCAGTTACGGAAGATAAAGGATTGGGGTTGCTGGGCGGCGTAAATGGAGTTAAGCATGACGTCGGTTGAGCCACCGGTGGGATTTTTCATGCCAACAGCCATGGGCATACCAGAAGCCACCAAGCGGTGCTCCTGGTTTTCTACCGAACGTGCACCTACGGCAATGTAGGAGAGTACATCGGTAAGGTACTGGCAGTGGGATGGATAGAGCATTTCATCTGCGGTAAAGAAGGGTGTTTCTTCGATAACGCGCACGTGCATATGGCGCGTTGCCTTAATACCTTCAAGCAAATCGGGTTTGCCATCGGGGGTGGGCTGATGCAACAGACCCTTGTAGCCAGTGCCTTTGGTGCGGGGCTTGTTGGTGTAAATGCGGGGAACAATAAACAACTTGTCTTGTACCTGCTCGGCCAAACCTGCTAGGCGCTTTACGTAATCGAGGACGGAATCTTCGCGGTCGGCAGAGCACGGGCCAATTACTACCAACAGGCGCGAATCTTTTCCGGTGAGGATATCCGATATCTGAGCGTCAAAGCTTGGTTTGCGTGAGGAAGCGTCTTGTGAGATAGGCATTTCCTCACGAATTTCTTTTGCAATGGGCAACAGACGCTTGAAGTTCATCGACATAGATGCTCCTTGAGGCTTTTTGACTGTTCGTTTTAGCACTCGCATTCTAGCTGATTCTTTC
>CAYTTI010000078.1:0-5520 GCA_964440675.1 uncultured Coriobacteriaceae bacterium | reverse complement strand
AACATATGAAAGCAATTGTTTGTGTTAAGCAGGTTCCCGATACCTCCGGTGTTGTCGCTGTTAAAGAGAACGGTCAGCTTGATCGTGCGTCGATGCCTACGGTAACCAACCCCGACGACCTCAACGCTCTCGAGGCTGCGCTCGTGCTGAAAGAGCAAACGGGCTGCGAAGTTGTCGTTATGTCGATGGGACCCTTCCCCGCAGAATCTATGCTGCGCGAGTGCTTGGCACGCGGTGCCGATCGTGCGGTGCTCATTTCCGGTCGTGAGTTTGGTGGTTCCGACACCTTTGCGACGAGCCAGATTATCGCTGGTGCCATTGATGAGTTGGGATTGGACGACGAGGACATCATCCTGTGTGGTCGCCAAGCTATCGACGGTGATACCGCGCAGGTAGGCCCGCAAATTGCCGAAAAGCTTAATCTTCCTCAGGTTTCCTATGTTACTGACATCGAGTACGCAGAAGGCGGAGAGCTTACGGTTAAGCGTGCCTTAGAGGATGGCATCATGACCGTTAAGGTTCACACACCTTGTCTGCTCACCTGCATTAAAGAGCTTAACAAGCCGCGCTATATGAACGTTGCGGGTATTTTTGAGTGTTATGACAAGCCATACGAGGTGTATGACTATGCACGCCTTAAGGACAACCCTTTGATCGAAGATGACACCATTGGCCTCAAGGGTAGCCCTACAAACGTATGGAAGAGCTTTACCCCACCTCAAAAGGGTGCAGGTACCATGCTTGAGGGCACCGATGCCGCTGCTCAGTTAGTGTCCATTTTGGCCGATAACCACCTCATCTAAGTTGAAGGGAGAGTAGAAGATGCCTGATTTTTCCGAATATAAGGGCGTGTGGGTCTTCTGCGAGCAGCGTGAAGGTAAGCTCATGCCTACCGATTTTGAACTGGTTAGTGAAGCTCGCAAACTTGCCGACGACCTAGGTACGACAGTTACTGGCCTTCTGTTGGGCGACGATGTAGCGTCTATTGCTGCCGAGCTTGGTGGCTACGGTGCTGATGTTGTTAAGGTGTGTCAGAGCCCCTTACTGAAAGACTACACGACTGATGGCTATGCCAAGGTCGTGTGTGACATGGCAAATAAGTACAAGCCCGAGGTCATGCTTATTGGTGCAACCACCCTCGGTCGTGATCTTGGCCCACGTTGCGCTGCGCGCCTGCATACCGGTCTTACCGCTGATGCCACACACTTGGATATCGATACCGAGAAGTACGTCGAGTACCTGCGCCATGCTTCCTCTATCGATGTGGACTCGCAGAAGTTTGACTACGAGGACAAAAACCTCAAGATGACCCGTCCTGCCTTCGGCGGCCACCTTATGGCAACCATTATCTGCCCTCGCTTCCGTCCTCAAATTTCAACCGTGCGTCCTGGCGTTATGACGCGAAGTGAGTTCGACCAGGCTAAGGCCGATGCGGTAACAATTGAGATTGAAGACATAGAGCTCAGCGCCGAAGATATCCATACTGAGGTTGTCTCGGTTGAAAAGACTGCCAAAAAGCTCGTAGACCTTATTGGTGCCGATGTCATTGTTTCTGTTGGGCGCGGTATTTCCAAGGACATTGAGGGTGGCATCAAGATTGCCGAAGCGCTCGCGGATGAACTCGGTGGTGTTGTTGGTTCATCTCGTGCATTGGTTGATGCCGGCTATATTTCCAACGATCATCAGGTGGGACAAACCGGCAAAACCGTTCATCCCAAGCTCTATGTAGCACTCGGTATTTCTGGGGCAATTCAGCATCTTGCTGGTATGCAAGATTCTGAGACCATCATTGCCGTTAACAGCAATCCTGATGCCCCTATTTTTGAAGTTGCACATTACGGCATTGTGGGAGACCTGTTCAAGATTGGTCCGCAGTTACTTGAGGAAATCAAGAATCAAAAGGCGGCTCGCTAACTCATGGCAGTGTGCTCACAAACAGGCAGCTTGGTGACAAAGGCGCTTTGCTAACACGTGGTGATGCTAACCAGCGTGACTCCGTGACGCTTGAGGGCGGACGGGTCGAATCGCCACAAGATCAAATCGCCGCAGGGCGGGCAGAACTTTTTCATGCTCGCCCTGCTTTTTCTTGAAATCTCAGTGCACCAGGGCTCATTTGGTGCTATATTTAGCCAGGCGAAAAGGGGTTGAGTGTCCCTTATGGATGTGCCTTGCAATCCATTCTTCAAACATTTTGTTTCACGGAACGAAAGTAGATCTGTGTCAGTCTTGAGCCGATGTGGCGCGTGTTTTATCTAGGGTGCAGTGTTGCTCATAGCAAGAGCATCATTTCTTTTGGACGGTAGGCAGCTCTACCATAGGCGTTATCTACCTGTGACGATCAACTTAAGAGAGGCAGACCAAGGTGGCAGACGATACAACTGAGATGACCGACGAAATTCATGCAAGCTCGCAGACGAATCTGCATACCAGCCCGGAAAGTCCTGAGCTCGCATCGGAGGGAGTAGCAGTGAACCAACTACCTGCAAGGTCTACGGCGAGTTCAGGCTCAGCGCAGTCGGCAAGCACCGATGGGGTAGAACATACAAACGTCGCACATACTGTACCTGTGGCAAGCGATGTACAAGATGCATCCAAGCTGAAAGCAGCAGAAAGGGACTTAGCTCCGGCCAAGGGATCAGCTCCGGCTAAGGAACCAGCCCCGGCCCGTGATTCAGCTCCCACTAAGGAGCCAGCTCCCACCAAAGAACCAGCCTCAACGAGAGATGAAGCTCCGACCAAAGAGCCAGCTCCCGCTCATGATTCAGCTCCGGCAACAGGTTCAACCCCCGCCGGAACGATAGACAATCCTGAGGAGCTCAATCGGCTTACGCAAGAAGCGACGCGCGCGAGCTCAGAGCCAACAGAGGCACCGCGTCAAACTCTTTCTGAGGCTGATCAGATTGCTCAAACCTCTGCCGCTCAAACCTCTACTGTTCAAGCACCCTCTGCTCAAGCGTCTACCGCTCTTACGACTTCTTCGCGCAGAACCAACAGACATCGCACAGCACAGGCCTCCAAGAACGCCAATCGGAACCAAGGACAGAATGAACAGGGTGCAACGCAGACGAATGCTCAGCAGCGCTCGCACCAGCGCGGTAGCAACCGTCGGCGTAATCGCCGTGGTAATTCGGTTGATCTCAATCGTGAACCCTCGCTCACGCTTGAGGATTTGCAGGGTATGAAGGTTGCCGAACTGCGTGTTAAGGCACATGAAATCGAACTTGACGCGTCTGGTCTGAAAAAAGCCGAACTGGTACAAGCAATCTATGAGAAGGCTGCCTACATTGAAGGTTTCCGTATGGTAGCTGGCATCCTTGATATTCACAGCGAGGGCTATGGATTCGTGCGTTCTGATAACTATATGCAGGGTGATAACGATGCCTTTGTGTATCAGCAAATCATCCGTCAGTATAGTCTACGGCGGGGCGATTATGTTGAAGGTGTGGTAGCACCCAATGTTTCAAACCTTAAGTTCCCGCCTTTGCAGCGCGTGCAGCTTATCAACGGCAAAACACCTGAGGAAATTAAGTCTCGAGCGCGCTTTAAGGATCTCACGCCAATTTATCCCGATGAGCGATTGGTGATGGAACATGGCAAGGATTCCATAACAGGTCGTGCCATTGATTTAGTTGCCCCCATCGGAAAAGGTCAGCGTGGCCTTATCGTGAGTCCTCCCAAGGCGGGCAAAACTACCATCCTCAAACGAATTTGCGAGTCGATAGCCGAGAACAATCCCGAAGTCCACCTTATCTGCTTGTTGGTTGATGAGCGTCCGGAAGAAGTTACGGACATGCAGCGCTCTATTCGTGGTGAGGTTGTAGCCTCGACCTTTGACATGCCTGCAGATAACCACACGACCGTGGCAGAGCTCGTTATCGAGCGCGCTAAGCGCTTGGTTGAGCAGGGAGAAGACGTCGTTGTGGTTTTGGATTCCATCACCCGTCTTGCACGTGCGTACAACCTTGCAGCCCCTGCTTCTGGCCGTATCCTTTCGGGTGGTGTTGACTCTGCTGCGCTGTACCCACCAAAGCGTTTCCTCGGTGCCGCACGAAATATTGAACATGGTGGTTCGCTTACCATTATCGCCTCGGCACTTATTGATACGGGCTCTAAGATGGACGAAGTCATCTTTGAAGAGTTTAAGGGTACCGGCAACATGGAGCTTAAACTCGACCGTGACCTTGCAGACAAGCGTATATTCCCTGCAATTGATCCTGTTGCTTCTGGTACGCGCAATGAAGAGCTTCTTATCGATGCGAATCTGCAGCCATTCGTGTGGGGTATTCGCAGGATTCTTGCGAATATGAACAACGTTGAGCGCGCCCAAACGAGTCTTGTTAAGAGCTTGAAGGCAACTGCCTCTAACCACGAGTTCTTGATCCGTTCAGCGAAGAAGGCACAACAAGAGGAATTTGCTAACGCCCTGTAGAGATGAACGGTATAGAGGCGAACGGTACGGAAGTCCATAAACTGCGTGAAATGAGTATTTGAAATGAACTGAACTCGGAATGGGGGATGCTCCGTTCATAAAATATCAACAAACAAAACTGTTTGGTAACTCACATAATTTTTTGGTTGTATTTCCTCCCCTATGGGGGATAATGTAGAGGCTCCTGTAGCTTGGAGCTGCTTTACATACCTAACGGCACACATAGATAAGACGAACCAGGCCGTTGTTTGACCCTACGGGTGTTTTGTTCTTTTCCGTATGTCTTGTCTTAGCTGTGCAAGGGATACCCGGATGTGTTCGGGTAGGAGGCATGGACGAGATGATGTATATGAACATAGACCCTACAGTGCTTGTAAATATCGGCACAAGCTTGTTTACGCTACCCAGTACAGTAGCTCAGGCTGCTACGAGCCTTGAAAGCGTTAAAGATACCTTGATGTCTGCCACACCTTCCGCCGCTATATACGCTATGGGCATGGTAGGAGGTGCCTCGCTGTACTGCCTGTGCTCCGAGGTGCGTCGTGTACACCAGGAGCGCAAACAAATGGAATTGGCGTACCAATCAGCAGGACATGCCGCAAAGAAGCAGGCGCAGAAGGCTCCGCATACGCGTCATGCCCAGGATGTACCGTACGAGAGAGATCCTGGTGCACAACGCTCAGGAACGCCTGTTCATTCACGCAAGGTAGCCGATGTACTGTCTGAGCGTCTTATGAACACACAAATGCCTGTTGAGCCGACACCGTTTCGTGCCAACGTTACCATGGGCGATATCGATACATCACGGGCGCAAGGTGGCTGGGGAGCTGCCAATATGCCAGGTGCATATTCCAATATGCCCAGTGCATATCCGTATCAAAAAGCTTACGAAGCTGGTTTGCAACACGATGGTCTACCACAGGATGAGTGGAGTACCACGCTTGATGCGCTCGACCAGCGTGCTCAAGAGCCCGCGTCCTTTGGCTTTGACGACTTTGTAAGTAAAGGTAATCCTTTCTACAAGCCAGAGGGTCTTGAGCATCCCAGGGATGTCATCTCGGATAAAGGAGCGGTGGGTTTCTTGAAAGTTA
>CAYTTI010000077.1:0-5650 GCA_964440675.1 uncultured Coriobacteriaceae bacterium | reverse complement strand
TACAGACACATTTCTAAACTGGCGATACGTAATGAGGCGCGCACTGAGAACATCACGCGCATCATCCGGATCGAGCAAGGCAAGGTCATCATCTGCGTCGAGCGCGGGAAGATCCTGTACATCCGATACCAAATGTGCTGCCTTGATATCGAGCAGCGCTGCCGCCACCTGGAGGAAGTCGCTGGTGACCTCAAGGTCCATTTCCTTCATACGGTCGAGCTCTGCCAAGAATTGATCGGTAAGCTCAGCGATGGGAATGGCTGCAATATCGAGTCTTTGGCGCGAAACCAGAGTGAGCAAGAGATCAAAGGGGCCAGAAAAGACCTGTGTAGAAACGCGATACGACACGCTTAGCCACCCAGCATCCACTGGAAGAGCGGCCAGGCCGTATGGTTGAAGTACCAGCTCATAATATCGATATTGAGTAGTCGCGGAACAATCCAGAGCAGTATAAGTAGTATGGGAAGGGCGCACTGTTGTAGCCGGTAATACTTGACGCGCATCTCATCCGGCAAAAAGAAGGCAATAATCTTGCTGCCATCGAGAGGTGGAAAGGGAATCAGGTTGAAAAAACACAGACAGAGATTGACGTTTACGAAGAGGAAAAGTCCCTGATAAAAGGTAAGTACCCAACTGCCTACACCAAATATAAGGAAGGGGTAGCTCGCCCGGAATATGCATGCCCCTATGCCCGCTAACAGCAAGTTTGCCAAAGGACCTGCAAGTGCAACAACGGCTTCTCCCACACGACGATTTTTAAGTCGCGATGGATTATACGGTACAGGATTGGCATACGCGATAAAGCTATTTCCTAGTACGAGCGTTATAAAAGGAAGGATGACCGATCCAAAAAGGTCGATATGGCGCATGGGGTTAAGCGAGAGCCGCCCCTGCTCTTTTGCAGTATCGTCTCCCATAAAATGGGCGGCAAGCGCGTGAGAAAATTCATGGAATGACGAAGAGACAACAACAAATGCCAGTGTTACTACAGCATAGATTAGATACGACGGGGTAAACACATCAACCTCCTTCTCGCGGCACAAGCGCAGCGAGGATAACTTGTACATCTACTCATGTTACACACGCTCACGTTATGCGTGTTCATGTTATGCGTGTTCATGTTACGCCTTTTCAAGTTGTTCGGTAAGCTCGAGCCATTCAGCTTCAAGCTCTGGAATACGCCGGGAAAGTGCTTCGTACTCCTGTAGTGCCTGCGTAAAGCGTGCTTGATCGTTGTAGAGCTCTTGGGAAGCCATTGCTTCTAACAGCTCGTTGTAGCGGAGCTGCATGGGCTCAAGCTCAGCCTCGACCTCTTTCAAGCGAGTGCGCTCTGCACGTGTTTGAGCGCTACGCTTATTGCGCGCCTCTGCCTCAAGACGACGCCGTTCGCGCGTTTTGACTCCATTTCCATCGTCTTTCTGCTGCACTTCACCTGTCTCAAGCTGAGCGCGTTTGAACTGGTAGTACTCATAATCGCCCTCATAACAGCGTACCTGGCCCTCACGAATATCTACTACCTTGTTACATACCGTACGAACGAGCCGTTCATCATGGCTAATGAGTACAATCGTGCCTGGAAAATCCTTAAGTGCACCTTGAAGCACCTCTATCGAGGTGATATCGAGGTGATTGGTAGGCTCATCCAAGCAGAGCAGGGGATCTGGCGCAACCATCATCTTGGCAAGCGCCAAACGGGCGCGCTCTCCCCCAGAAAGAACAGCCACACGCTTATCCACATCATCGCCATGAAAAAGAAAGGCACCCAACAGGCGACGTTCCTCAGAGGTAGACCAATGAGATGAAACACTTTGGAGCTCTTGGAGAACTGTATTGCTCTCCTGCATGCCGTCGAGTTGATGTTGGGCGTAATACGCACGTGAAACCTTATGACCAAGCTCAACCGTACCCTGAGTTGGTTTGAGCTTGCCAACTATCAGCTTCATGAGGGTCGACTTCCCCGCTCCGTTAGGCCCCACCAGTGCCACTCTATCGCCTCTATACAAGCTGAGTTCAACGTCGCTATATACGACGTGAGCGTCATACGCAGCGGTGACCTTATGAAGCTGCACCACCATATCGCCCGTTCTCGGCGGTTCTGGAAAATGGAAATGCACCTGTTTGGCCTGCTCGGGTAATATCACCAATTCAGAGCGAATGTTCTCGATACGTCGCAGGCGCTCCTGAACCTGTCGTGCCTTGGTAGGCTTATAGCGAAACCTATCCACAAAGGTCTGCATATGTGCAATGTCGCGCTCCTGTGCAGCGCGTTTGTTGCGCAACTGTTCGAGCCTATCCTCACGGAGACGCAAATACGCGGAGTAATTCCCCACATAAGTGGTAAGCGATCGATTTTCAAGAGCTGCAACATGGCTCACACAGGAATCGATGAAGGCACGGTCGTGGCTTACCAGCAACACCGCCCCCTCATAGTCCAGCAAGAAAGATTCAAGCCATTGCACGCTTTCAAGATCCAAATGATTGCTTGGTTCGTCGAGCAGCAAAAGATCAGGATGGCGTAATAAGAGTTTAGAAAGAGCAATGCGTGTTTGCCAGCCTCCCGAGAACTCATGTGCTGGCCTATCAAAATCCTCTGTCGAAAAGCCAAGACCCCCGAGTATTTGACGCGCTTTGCTTTCCAGCTCGTAGCCACCGAGCCGCTCAAAGCGTTCTTGGAGCGCCCCATAACGTTCGAGCAAGGCATTTTGCTGGCTTCCCGACTCAATAGATGCAATGTGCTGTTCAAGTTCTGAGATGCGCTCGGCCAAAGAACGGATTTCTTTTGCAGAAGCCATGACCTCTTCAAGCGCAGACTTCGTTCCTAACGATGCTGATTCCTGCTCAAGGTAGCCAATGCTTACATCTTTAGCAAAGCTCACCGAACCCTCATCAGGAGTTTCAAGACCCATGATGATGCGTAACAGCGTTGTTTTGCCTGCTCCATTGGGACCAACAAGTGCCCAACGCTCGCCTGCGTTTATTTGGAGATTCAGCTGAGCGTACAGCGTTTGAGCACCAAAGGATTTAGCTATACCCTGAGCAAGAACAATCATCGCCTACCTCATTTACGTTCTGAGCGCGTTTCAAGCGCAAGGGTTCTAAGCGGTTCTAAGCAGTTCTAAGCGGTTCTAAGCAGTTCTAAGCGCAAAAGTATACGACACGGAATTCTCATATCCGCTCCTTGCGCCTTTTGCTAAAATATCCTCCACGGGCGATTGGCTCAGGGGTAGAGCACATCCTTCACACGGATGGGGTCGCTGGTTCGAATCCAGCATCGCCCACCATCAAAACAGCAGCTGAAAGCTCTCGCTTTCAGCTTTTTTCATGCGACTCAGCCGCAGCCGTGCTGCTCAACCTGCGACTCAGCCGCGGCCGTGCGCTCAGCCTACGACTATTCACCGTGGTAGAAGCACGGGCATACAACCACTGCAGCAAAACCACAGACCCACAGACATTACCGAGAAATAAGCTTTTTGCGTAACTTGTTCGTGTAGTAAAGTCCCGCAATTGCAAAACAAGCGACCAAGGCACCCACGTAATAGTCGGGATTAAAAAGGGTGAAACTCACACAGAAGAACACCGTAAATGCCACACCAAGCAAAACGCAGAGAATGCACGCATACACAAAGGGCTGCAAGGCTTTGCGTGGTGTATTTGCCGCCCGTATACCAAGATATCCCGTAACGAGACAGGCCGCACATACAATACAGACCAAGATGATGTACAGCGGAGTTGCCGTATTGTGTCCCAATACGTTAAACACTATCTCAGCGGCAGGTACGGCGATTCCTAAGGTCATCATGCAGAGACTCATTACTTTGAGATTCTTACGAACAGGAGACATACTCATACTCCTTATGCTGCGCATATTATGGCTCTACTTGACTAGGTGAAGGTAGAAAACAAAAGCATGCTCCACCTCAGAAAACATCATACCTCACTTAGAGGATTACAGGGGATAGCCTCTGGATTGTTTTCTGGCTATAGGCCGAGCAGGGCTATAGCTCTGATTTGCCCGACGATTTCACGCCAGATAAGAAAAAAGCCGGACACCCTTACGTAGAAAGGTGTTCGACTAATTCTCTTATGGTGGAGATAAGGGGGCTCGAACCCCTGACCTCATGACTGCCAGTCATGCGCTCTCCCAGCTGAGCTATATCCCCATATTGAACGCGCAACACTATAACGAAACAAAGCAGACGCGTCAACACACATTTGGTGGGCCCAGCAGGATTCGAACCTGCGACCGAGGGATTATGAGTCCCCTGCGCTAACCACTGCGCCATGGGCCCTTCAAACAACCGACGTCCCGTTCCTCATGTAGTGTAGCAGAGGACTATCTCAGACGTAAGAGCTATCTAGTAAGAATCATCTATGAGACGCACGTCCTTGAGGTGCTCAACGCTTGATGAAGCGCTTCACCAAATACGCACTTCTCAAGCACGCGCTTCATCGAGCAAGGATACCAGCTCTTGCACCACCGCACCAAGCTCTACCTCTCTGCGCTCACCAGTAGCACGTATTTTCAGCTCGCACATTCCAGACTGAACAGAGCGCTTGCCACAGATAACCTGGAAGGGGAAACCCCATAAATCGTTGTCGGCAAATTTTACGCCTGCTCGCTCGTCACGATCATCCACAACAACGTCAACACCAGCACGAGCAAGTTCGCTTGCAAGGCTATCCGCCGCAGGCCACACAAGCTCATCGTCGATTTGCAGAGGAATTACGCTCACCTCATACGGAGCTACCGGCACGGGGAAGGCAATACCGTACTCATCGTGAAACTGCTCAACGACAGCCGCAAGCGTACGCGATACGCCAATCCCATAACTTCCCATTAAGAAGGGGCGTTCATGTCCTTCTTCATCCATAAAGCTGGCACCCATAGGCGACGAGTACTTATCATCGAACAAAAATACCTGACCAACCTCGATACCACGGGTTGTTTGTATTGGCCTGCCACATTCAGGACACCTATCTCCCGCGTGGGCATGAGCGACATCAACCCATCTATCGACGGTAAAATCCCGTCCCGGCTGTGCAGATGTGAGATGACAATGCTCCGTATTTGCGCCAACCAGCCAAAAACGCGAATCCTTAAGTGAAATATCAGCAGCCACGCGAATGCCTGCGGGCAGATTAACAGGCCCCATAAAGCCCGGAATAAGGCCATAATGTGCAAGCTCTTCATCGCTCATCATGTGGTACTCACCAAAGGCATGTTCGGCCTTTACGTCGTTTATTTCGTGGTCGCCCGGCACAATGCACAGCCAAGGACGCTCATCGCCATCGAGCAATGCGAAGGCTTTGCGGGTAGCACAGGCTTCCACGTTTAAGAACTCGGCAAGGCCTGCGATGGTTCTCACGTGGGGGGTTTCAATACAGTGCATATCCCCTGCAGGTGCTTCTTCAACAGGTATGGCACAGGTCGCAGCTTCGGTGTCTGCTGCCCAACCACACGCACACCACACCAACTCTGCCTCTCCAGCGTCGGCGAGTGCCATGAATTCGACCGAGGCATCACCCCCAATTTGCCCCGTATCTGCAACGACGGGAAGTGTACGCATGCCCAAGCGATCAAAAATGCGCTGGTAGGCATCTTTTTGATCCTCGTAGCATTGCCGAGACGATACGGGATCGGCAGCAAAGG
>CAYTTI010000076.1:3302-5650 GCA_964440675.1 uncultured Coriobacteriaceae bacterium | reverse complement strand
TGCGATCCTTGCCTATCGCACAATGAAAGAGGATGCACCCTGGGGCAGCATGTGCCATGGTACGAAAAATCTTCGCCATGGCTTCTGTGTTGTCCACCGCAAAGCGGTATACATTCTGTGGAGTGAGCTTGGTATCGAGCGTACGCAGGTATCTGGGGTCGGCCATGTTGCCACCCAGCAAGCTAACCTGTACATAGCTCACATCCTTGCGCTGAATGAGCTTGTCGGGTTCGCGTTCAACTTCATCTGCATCGCGCAGGTCAATGACCGTACGCACACCATAGTTGTATAAAAAGTCCTCGTCGGCCTGGGTGAGATGTCTTAGAGAGTCCGAGCGCACAAAGCACCCGTAGGCAGTTACGGCACCACCACGTGCAGGATAGCCACCAATATCACGAACATTCACTGCTCCTTCAAGTGGCAGGCGCTGCCAAGTGCACGTTGGACTGTAAGCTGTCATATACTCTCCTTTAACTGAGGTCTAACGCTCTAAACAATACCACCAAATGGCTTTGGTGGTCTCTTGTTACTCGTTCGTGTTCGCTTCTCGTTCGCCCGCTTGTGCTTGCCCACCATTGTTCGCCCGTTCATGTTCGTCCATTCGTGTTCGTCCGTTCGATATCTCACAAGATTGGTAGCTCATGACCACATCTTCTCAGTTTTCTTCGCAACACCCCACTTTGTTCCGCGACTCGCAGTCCCACGATTGCACTCAACCTTCCTGCCACGCACAGCCACGTGACCGCACCCCGCTCCGCGACTACTTCGGTAGTGACTGCTCGGCGCTGCTCTCAAAGCAGCTCTGGCTCTTCGATATGGACGGAACTATTTACGAGGGGGAACGTCTGTTTGAAGGCACCCGTGCCCTTCTTTCCCACATTGCCAGGGTTGGTGCTCACTATGTGTTTATCACGAACAACTCGTCCAAAAATGTTGGCGACTACGTAGCCAAACTCAATCGTATGGGCGTACACACAGTTGCAAAGGATTTCTTTACGAGCGTTGAGGCAACCGCTCTGTACCTGGAAGAACATCACCCAAATGAGCGGGTATACGTGCAGGGTACGCGCTCTCTGCTTGCTGAACTTGCGCGACTGGGCATAGATGTAACCGAGGCAGAGGATGCATCGGCAAGCGTTGTGCTCATTGGATTTGACACCGAACTAACAACCGAAAAACTGCGCCGTACCTGCCGCATGCTCAACCGTGATGTCGCCTACCTGGGATGCAATCCAGATCTCGTGTGTCCTACCGAGTATGGATATGAGCCCGACTGTGGCTCGATGGCGATAAGCCTACAAAACGCGACGGGTAAATTCCCTCACTTTATTGGTAAGCCCGAACCTACCATGATCGAAATTGTCCGTAAGAAATATGGCGTCGCTGCTCAAGATACCGTGGTTATTGGGGATCGCCTCTACACCGATATTGCCTCGGGCATACATGCAGGGGTAGATACCATCTGCGTTCTTTCTGGCGAGGCCACCCTCGACGACATAGCGGCAACTGAGTTTCGCCCCACCTGGGTTATCGAAAACGTCGCAACCCTAGAACAGATGCTTGTCGGCAGCGCCTACTCGTAGCGAGCCAAGAATTCCTTGGTACGTGCTTGCTGAGGGTTCTCCAGCAGTTCCTGGGCACTCCCCTGCTCAACAATCGAACCTTTGTCGATAAAGATAATGCGGTCGGCAACGTCGCGGGCAAACGCCATCTCGTGCGTAACAATGAGCATGGTCATCTTTTCCTGAGCCAGCTCACGAATCACCTTGAGTACTTCTCCCGTAAGCTCGGGATCTAAGGCGCTCGTAGGCTCATCAAAGTAAAGCATTTCCGGCTGCATGGCAAGTGCACGCGCTATGGATACACGCTGCTGCTGCCCCCCAGAAAGCTCACAGGGAACCTTGTTTTCACAGCCTTGCAAACCCATCTTCTCTAAGATGGCACGAGCTTCACGTTCCACCTCCTCTTTGGGGCGATGCTGCACCACAATCGGTGCATCGCAGATGTTGCGCATAACCCGCCAGTGCGGAAAGAGGTTGTAGTTTTGAAACACCAGGCCAAAACGCGACTTTGCAGCTAAGAGCGTCCGCCTGTCGGCATAGTGGGCTTTGTTGTCTTTTGTACGTACAACCTCTATGTCCCCATAGCGCAGCTCACCTGCATCCATGCGTTCAAGCAGAGTACAGCAGCGCAGCAAGGTGGACTTACCCCCGCCCGAGGCACCAATAAGGGCTACTACCTCTCCTGCATCGACGCTCAGGCTAATATCGTTGAGTACGTGATTCGCACCAAAGGACTTATGCACGTGTGAAAGCTGCATGACCGGGGTGTTCGATGTGCTCTGGGTG
>CAYTTI010000076.1:0-3202 GCA_964440675.1 uncultured Coriobacteriaceae bacterium | reverse complement strand
GATGTGCTCATAGATGCTCGCCCATGTCTCGTTGTTTACTCGTGGTAGTAATCGAGCGCATGCTCTATGCGGCTCAAGATGAGCTCAACCACCAAATTGAAAACCCAGTAAATAGCCGCAGCAAATACAAAAGGAAGCATGGATGCCTGCGAGGCAACGATGGCGCGCGCCGTCGAGAACATTTCAGCAACGCCGATGGAGAACGCCAGCGATGTGTCCTTCACCAAGGTAATGATTTCGTTTCCCATAGAGGGAAGGATTCGCTTTACCACCTGAGGCAGCACAATGCGAAAAAAGGTTTGAGCGCCTGAATAGCCAAGAACATCGGCTGCCTCGTACTGGCCATACGGAATCGACTGAATGCCCGAGCGATAAATCTCGGCAAAATATGCGGCGTAGTTAATAATGAAGGCGGCTATGGTAGCGAGCCACTTAGAGTCGCTGTTCAAGGGAATCCCGAACACATAGTAGGGCGCAAAGTAGATGGCGAACATCTGTAGCATGAGAGGCGTACCCCGCATGATAGAAATATAGGCGCGCATAAGCCAGGAGAGCGGCTTTATCCTGCTCATACGCACAAGAGCCACCACGACCCCCAAAGGAATGGCTCCCAAGAGGGTGAGAAAGAAGATGGCGAGCGAGGTACAAAAACCATTCCCCAGCATCGTGAGCATGGTATCAATCGTCATGCGCCCGACCCCTCATGTACTCGACTCCATATGCACCCAGTTTCCTATGTGCTCGATTTCCCCAAGTTCCGATCCGCACTAAGGTCGCACTAAGATACTCGTTTGCGCCCGGCTCGCGCTGATCTACTCGAGGCACCAATTCTCGTAGGAGATACCTTGGTCGGCATAGGCTTCGCAGAGCTCTTCGATTTCGCCGTCTGCATCCATTTGTCGCAGTGTCTCGGTTACAACATCTGCCAGCTCGGTGTTGCCAAGCTTAAAGCCCACAGCATAGTGCTCGCTGGAAAGCTCTTCGTCCAGCTGACGGTATACATCGGGGTTTGCAGCAAGCTGATAGGCAGCAATCGACAGGTCACAGGCAACAGCATCCACAGCACCACTTTCGAGCTCCATGAAGGCCGTGTTGTATTCAGCACGTGTCTCGAGCGAGCCAAAGGTAGCGGCTAGCTCAGCCTGGTCACCCTCCAAAACATCGAGGGCGGCAGAATCTGTCTGGGTAATAACGACAGCGCCCGCTAAGTCGTCAAGGGAGGCGATGTCTGAGTCGTCTCGAACGACAACAACCTGAGCGTTGATCATGTAGGGCTCAGAGAAGGTATAGTCGTCCTCGCGTCCTTCAAGGGTAAAGCCATTCCAAATACAGGTAATGGAACCGCCATTGAGCTCGCCGTCCTTTGCATCCCAGTTGATGGGGGTGGCGATGAAGTTCCAGCCATTGATCTCGCAGACGCGCTCTGCAAGATCTAAGTCGAAGCCCGTGTATTCACCATCATCACCCACATATCCGTAGGGCGGGTAGTCTTGGTCGAAGCCTACGATGAAGTCCATGCCCTCTTCGGGAACAATCTGGTCGCTTGCGTCAGAGCCTGCATCAGAACCAGTAGAGCTGTCCGAGCTGGAGCTCGAGCTGCATGCTGCAAGTCCGAATGTGAGTGCGCTTCCTGCTGTGAGACCGAGCATAGAACGACGTGTAAGGTTTTTGCGTATCATACGACTCTCCCTTGTGCATAAGCCTTTGATTGATTGAACAACAGCCTTACAGAGACGGGGACACACCCCCGACGCCAAATTACAGAGACGAGGCGCATCCCAACGCCGAATACTCTAGCACACTAAAGTGCTTCAAGACGCGCACAGCTTTTAAACGCGCACGGCGAGATGTTGAGTGCAGCAAGATGTCAAGTACAGAGAGATGTCGAGCGCAGCGAGATGTTAAGCGTAGCAAGATGTCGAGCGCAGCGAGATGTATCCAAAGCCAGACTAGAACCCCAAACTAGAGCCTGTAAGCTTCAGGCATGTCGAGTACCACATCGCTTGCAACCACGATGTTGTTGTCCGGAATCCGCCGCTTATGCTGAGAGAGCGGCAGCACCCACACGTGATTAAACTCACCGGAGAGTATGCCGTACAGTTGGCGCAGCGGACGCGATTTGAGCCCTTTCAACGGGGCAACCACATTGGTGGCATATACCCCTGTATCGCTCAAACGTGTGTGTATGAGTCGTGCTGCCCGACTGCTTGCAAGCACTGCTGAGGGCTCGTGTCCTACATAGCAGTCATTCAAAATAGCGTCGAAGTGCTGCGTTTGCTGACTCAACCACACAAAGGCATCGGCAATATGAATGTTCAGGCGCCCTTGGGCTTGTGCGTGATACTCCGCTTCGAGCCGATCGAGGAAAAAGAACTCGTAAGCCACATCTACCAACGCTTCATCGATCTCAACAACGTCGATAGTGCACTCAGGATGGTCGCAAATAATATGTTTGGGGTAGGAAAAACCTCCCCCGCCAAGCATGGCAAGCCGACGGGGTTTCACAGGAGCACGAAAAACTACATCGAACATCTGGGTGTAGCCTAGCGCAAGCTCGCAATAACGCGCGCCTTCATAGGTCGCCGACTCAACAGCTCCTGCAACGTCGAGTACGCGCAGACGTGCGCCATCCTCATCATTTACATGATAGACACGTGTGGCACCCCCAGCCGTTGTAAGCCGTACATCTATGCTGGGTGCATCAGGGTGTGCATCGAGATGTAGCATATTCGGCATGTCCAAAGGCCTGGAGGCACCATTGTCCTCAGCTTGCTGTCCTACTCTTAACTTGCTTGTCCTCGTGCAGAAAACCTAGGGTATGAGCACGGCTGAGGAAGCTGCCGTTGTAGTAACGGTGTCATCAGAGTCCACATACAAGGAGAATGAACCCGAGGTAATAGCAGACCACACCTCAGAAACGGTGGTGTAGCCACTCACACCGGTGAGGTTGAAGAACAAACCTTCCTCTACACCAAGATCGTTGATAAAGCACAGGTCATAGGTGCCATCTCCATGGGCAAAGGTCATCACCAGGTACTGCTGACCATAGTCGTTCTCAACGAGTCCCAAAAGCAACTCATCATCGCCATAGGTCGAGTCACTCAGGCTCACACCCAATGCCCCGTTAAAGGCGCTGCTCACCGAGCTATAGCCCCCCACGGAGTTAATAATCATGACGGGCTCGTTAGCAGCACCCTCTTGA
>CAYTTI010000075.1:3873-5705 GCA_964440675.1 uncultured Coriobacteriaceae bacterium | reverse complement strand
GGAAGGCGTATGGTAAAACGAATCCGCTAATGAGTAGCAATTGCTAGCGAGTAGCTTGAGCGGGCTGTTCGCTAGCGAGTAGCGCATCGCTTAGCAAAGCCTCAGAGCTGTCTGCTCCGAGGCTTTTTTGTGTGGGTGGAAAGCAAAGTCATGCTCAAGCGCGGGTCTTACTTAAGAGCGCTCTGATACGCTCGTTGTTGCCCGAAATATCGCCCATATAAAACGCAACAGCAAAGCCAATAACTACGAGGGCAATTGCAAGCAAGGCATCATAAGCAGATCCGGGCAGCAAAAAAACTCCCGCCTCGTTGCGCAAAACGCTTGGGATAATGGAGAGAAAGAGCCCGAAAATGCCTGAGAAGGTTAGGGTATACAGGCGCGCAATAAGCACATGCATGATGACCGAGAACGCAATCAGCCCAAGGCCAAGCCCACAGGCTGCAGGAATAAGCACCTGAAAATTGAGTGTGGCCAGAGCCTCGACCCACATACGGTACAAACCCAGAGCGCTCATAATCGCTGCTGAGTCAACACCGGGGATAATGGCGGAGCCGGCGTAGGCAATTCCCATAAACACAGACTGCGCGATGTTTGGATTATCGGTGCTTGTCGTCTCGATACCAAAGTAAGCAAGGAAAACTCCTACAACTAAGGCCACAGCGATAACCAGCCAGTAGCGAGGACTAAATCCTTCCTTTTGAACCTCACCCCAAAACAGTGGAATAGTCCCGAGGATAAGACCCAAAAAGGCATAGCGTGTTGCGAACTCTAGGTTGCCAAGCAGAAAATCAACTACCTTACTAAAGAGCAACACACCTATGACTACTCCCAAGGCGAGCGGTGCAAGAAAGCGCAGGTTGTTCTTGAAGTTTGAAAATAATGTGCCTATAGCATCAATGACTGGCTGGTACAGACCAAAAATAACCAAAAGTACGCTGCCAGAAAGTCCGGGGGCAACGCCTCCTATACCTACAAAAATTGCCTTAATAAAGTTGAGCACAGCCCAAACCTTTCGCCGATGGATTCCCTAAAAGCAAGAAGGCATGTTACATAACTTAGGCTGCAGGTGGAAGTCCCAAGTGGTTCGCAAGTTTTTTGAGAGCTACTCGGTAGCCTTCAAGACCCAAACCTATAACGCTGTCTATGCAGGCCATGCGAACATAGGAAGTCTGACGAAATTCTTCACGCTCTGCTAGGTTGGAAATATGAACTTCAACGGTGGGAATACGTACTGCCTGCAGGGCATCCAAAAGCGCAATTGAGGTGTGGGTGTAGGCACCTGGATTGATAACAATGCCCGCCACCAGGCCATATGCGGCCTGAATCTCATCTACGAGTGCACCCTCATGATTGGACTGATAACAGCGGCATACTGCAAAACCATATTCATGTGCAGCACGTTGGCACAGCTGTTCAAGCGCCTTATAGTTTTGTGTGCCGTATAGTTTTGGCTCACGGATACCAAGCATATTGATGTTCGGTCCATTTATAACGAGCGCAGCAGGTTGGCGGCGTGAGGATAGAGGCGAAGGGCTCGAGCTGTACTGGTGAGCTGAGTCGATGTCCGACAGCAGGTTTTTCAAAGCCTGTGTATCTTGGCTGGCCAAGCTTGTGGTGTGCATATTCGATGATCTTGCAACATACATAGGCGCTATCTCCTTACAGCCTGTTTGTAAGCATTCTCGTGCGAGAAGCTGTGAACAATCCGCACGTGCTGCTATAAATCGCTTAACAGGCTTGATCTGCCCGCAAAAGGACTCATAGGTTGAAGGGTGCTAGATGCTCACGGTGCTCACGTGGCGGGGTATCCCAAGGTAGAGCATATAAGTGCA
>CAYTTI010000075.1:0-3773 GCA_964440675.1 uncultured Coriobacteriaceae bacterium | reverse complement strand
AGATGCTCACGGTGCTCACGTGGCGGGGTATCCCAAGGTAGAGCATATAAGTGCAGCATCAGAGGAAGCCGATCCCTGACAGGAGATACGCGTATCGGCCCATGCGGTGTATAAGGGCATACGTTCTGCAGCAAGCGTTTTAAGACCCTTGTCCTGTGACATGGGGCGTCCACGTAGCGAGAGCTGTTCCAAAGGTCTGTCGAGCATTACGATGGTTGAGTTTTGGTGCAACAACTCATAATTGGCCTGTCTGCACACCACACCGCCCCCACAGGCTATTACGAGTCCCGATTTGCGCGCGTAGCGCACCAGCAACTGTGTTTCTTGATCCCTAAAGGAAGCCTCACCATAGCTCCGAATATAGTGAGCAGGAGTTGTATCGAGCTCGATGGTAAACACATCGTCCATATCCACAAAGGGGCGACCAAGCATGCGTGCGATGCGTTTTCCGGCACTTGTTTTACCCACGCCGGGCATGCCAATTAAACATATGTTAAGCAGGGCATTCGTAAGGTCGTGCTCGATGGTGGAAATGCGTGTGTCGTCCAGTGTGATGCCCTGGAACAGCTCGCTCGAGCATACGGCTTGCTTTATCAGCATGGCAAGCCCATTCATCCAGGGGATATTGCGGCGCTCTGCCTGCATGCAGAGCCTCGTGCGCATGGGGTTATAGATAACATCGATAACACCCGCTAGCTGCGATAAGTTATCCATGAGCTCATCGGTGAGCGGTGAAGCTGGGCTGTGGGGATACATCCCCACAGGAGTGGTGTTGACTACAAGGAAGGTATCCCTTCCCTCACGCGCAAAGCTGGTATAGTCTCGAGTGCTCGTGCGGTTTTGTGCACCCGTGCGGTTTTGAGCGCCGGTGCGTGAAATGATGGAAGGAATAGCACCTACATCCTCGAGAACGGCGACAGCAGCCTTAGATGCACCTCCCGAGCCAAGAACTGCCACAGGCTTGCCTTTGAGCACCGCATGAGCGTTGCCTTGGAGGTGCTGCGTACAAAATTGATCGAGAAGGTAGGCAAAGCCTGCAAGATCGGTGTTGTCGGCAAAGATAGAGCCGTTGGATCGTCGCACTAAGGTATTAGCAGCACCGAGACGCTTAGCAGCACTGCTAACCTCATCTGCTAGGGACATAACATCTTGTTTATAGGGGATGGTGACATTGAGTCCCGACCAGCTGGTATCGTTGCGTACGAAGTGAGCAAGCGCTTCGGGTTCGACCTCGTGCAAAAGATAGGGAACATCGGATAGCTGCGCGTGGATTCGTGGTGACCAGCTGTGTTGCAGCTTGCGTCCCACAAGGCCAAAGGTGGTATGCGCGGCATTCGCACTCATATGAACCCTTCTTTTCTATACCAGCTCAGAGTAGCTACCCAGGTAGCGGAACTGTTCACATACGTCACCAAGTGACGTAAGCAAGGATATGAAACGCGATGAGCCGACAGGAGCCTCCAGGTCGAAGAAGAACATGAACTCGAAGTCTCGATCGGGAAGTGGCCGGCTCTCCAGTTTGCTCAAGTTAATGTCAAGGGCATAAAAACGTGTGAGAACTTGACAGAGGGCTCCCGGATAGTGCGAGACCACGATCATAAGTGAGGTTCTGTTCGCACCTGGGTAGATTTCGAGCTCTTTTGATACACAGACAAAGCGGGTGTAGTTGTTCGCTTTGTCCTGAACGTTGGAGACCAAGGGCACCAGGCCATACAGATCGATACACGAGCGACTTGAAAGCGCTGCGACATCGTTGCGCCCAAGCTCGGCAACCATTTTTGCAGCCATAGCCGTGTTGTCACACACGTGCACTTCTACATTGTCGAGTTTCGACAAGAAGCTTTGCGACTGACTGATGGCTTGCTGGTGGCTATATATTTCGCGCAGGTCTTGCAGGCGGGTACCCGGCAGCGCCAACAGATGATGGTCTATCTTGACACGCACTGAGCGCACGATGTGGAAGTTGTACTGCATCATCAAATCGTATATCTGGTTTACCGATCCAGCCGTTGAATTTTCGAGCGGCAGTATTCCGTAGCGACAAAAACCTTCTTCAACCGCATGAAAGACGCTATCGAAGGTATCGAAATAAGAGATGGAGGGGCAACGGAAAAGCTTATCGGCTGCAATTTGCGAGTAGGCACCCTCTACGCCCTGACAGGCAATATAGGCTTCTTCGGGGAATAGATCATCGGTTGATTCAACGGCATGCTGGATGCTCGCTACCAAGGGATCCTCTGCATCGAGAATGTGATGTTGACGGCTGCGCGACGCCTCCATCAACAGGCGTATCAAGACAATTAAACTGTCGCGTAGCTCGGGGGTGACCTTATGGGCAAGGTCGTATATTTTGGCACGCTCGCGCTCTCTATCGAGCACCGGAAGCTTTGCCTCGCGTTTGATTTCTGCCACATCTTCCGCAAGGGACATGCGCTGTTTATACAGCTCAACCAGCTGGTTATCGATGGCGTCTATTTGACTACGAACGCTTTGTAAATCCTGCATGCTGTATCTCCGTCAACCGTCAAAGTAGCTGTGTCTCTGTCGACCGTTAAAATGCCTGTATCTTTGTCAACCGTCGAAATACCTGTGTCTCTGTCAAAGCCTCCGTCAAAATACCTGATGTGCCGGATAGGACATCAACAAATCGAGCGCAACGATAGCGGCAACCGCTTCTGCCACAGGGACAGCGCGGGGTGCTATACACGGATCGTGGCGGCCACGAACGACCAGTTTGCACTCCTTTTTAGTTTCAAGGTTTACCGAGTCCTGCTCCTGGCCAATGCTTGACGTTGGTTTCATGGCAAGGCGAAACACAATTGGTGCTCCTGTGGTAATGCCACCAAGGGCACCTCCCGCATCATTTTTGGCTACACAAACCGCTCCCTGGTGAATTTGATACGGATCGTTGTGTTCAGAGCCACGCATGCGCGCAGCTTCAAAGCCGCGGCCAAATTCAATGCCCTTGACCGCAGGTATGCCAAAGGCAGCACGAGCAAATGCGTTTTCCACTCCGTCAAAGTGGGGAGAGCCGATGCCCGCTGGCATACCAACAACGACACACTCAACAATCCCGCCTACAGAATCGTTCTGCAGGCGTGCCTGCTCTATAGCGTTTTGCATGGCAGCACCAGCATCCTTGTTGATGGTGGGGAAGAGACGCCCATCACCGAGTGCATCGAGCTGAGCCTTGAGTGCCTTCGCTTCGTCAACGGGGTTGCCTAGTGCTGCAAAGGGGGTATCAGCGATTCCTGCACACTCGAACAGGTGTGCAGCTACACCTATGTTGCGTTTTGCAAGTACCTGCATACAGATTGACGCAGCAGCACAGAGCGCTGCGGTGAGGCGTGCCGAAAAGTGCCCCCCTCCTGCAATGTCGTGAAAGGAACCCCATTTAAGCTGAGCGACCCAGTCGGCATGTCCAGGACGTGGTATGCGTGCAAGCTCTGCGTAATCTTGTGATCGGGTATTGGTGTTATCTATGAGCAGGGTGAGTGGTGTGCCGCAGGTAGCGTTATGAGGGTTCAGACCCGTGACAATGCGAACATCGTCGGCTTCGACGCGCGTGGTCGACCAGGGGTTAAGGCCTGGTGCTCTGCGCTGCATGAACGAGCGCAGGGCCTCAAAGTCTATGGGGATACCTGCAGGAAGGCCTGAAACAGTGCAACCAACACAGGGCGCGTGAGACTGACCAAAGAGCGCTATTTGAACGGTGGTTCCCACGATTGAAGGCATTGCTTATCTCCCTGCTTGTGTGGTGCCATCTGCCTGGC
>CAYTTI010000074.1:0-5740 GCA_964440675.1 uncultured Coriobacteriaceae bacterium | reverse complement strand
TCGCTGATGATGGGCTCTGTTTAGCGGACACAATCGAGTAGGAGGCGCACCATCATTACTTGATACGCCGTCCTCTCACACCACCGTGCGTAGGGTTCAGTATACGGCGGTTCCATTACATACACGTACCTGTTCGTAGTGGTATGTGAAATGAGAAGCACATGTTCAGCTGTTGGTCAGCTATTCGTAGATGGCGACAACTTGGTCTCCCTGAACGGAGTGTCGTGAAGTAGCATGGTGCCGGGGCAGCCAAGGCTGTAGCCGACCCGGCGTGCGAAGGACTAGAGTATCGTGCCGTTACTCTCGATGACCCTCCTATAGTAATCGAAGCTGTCCTTCTTGTAGCGTTTTTGCGTCCCGTTGCCGTAGTCGTCCATGTCGACGTAGATGAAGCCGTATCGCTTGGACATCTGGCGTGTGGATTCGGAGACCGAGTCTATGCAGGCCCACCACGTATAACCCAT
Source organism: uncultured Coriobacteriaceae bacterium (assembly GCA_964440675.1). GTDB lineage: Bacteria > Actinomycetota > Coriobacteriia > Coriobacteriales > Atopobiaceae > CADBMC01. The sequence continues at coordinate 5,276 of CAYTTI010000074.1, read as the reverse complement.
TAAATCGACACCGTCCAAGTTGATAGCATCGCTCATGGCCTTGACATGCTCGGCGAGGTACTCCTCGCGGTACGGGTCGTGGATGTGGCCATCTTCGGTGAGCGTGTCGCGTGCGCCCAATCCGTTCTCGACAATAAAAAGTGGTTTGCGGTAGCGGTCGTAAAGCTCGACAAGTGAGAAGCGCAGGCCGGAGGCGTCGGTCTGCCACCCCCACTCGCTCGATGGGAGGTAGGGATTCTTAACGCCGTTCACCGTGTTGCCCGGAGCCATATCAAGGTCGGTGGTGTCTGCTGCCATGCAGCTCGTCATGTAGTAGCTAAACGAGACAAAGTCGACCGTTCCCTCGCAGAGTAGCTCTGCGTCACCCGGTTCCATGTGGACGCGCACGCCCTTACGTTCCATCTCCTTGAGTAGGTAGCGAGGATACTCGCCAAAGACCTGGGTGTCTACGTAACGGTAGATGCTGCGCATGCGCTGTTGGGTGGCAAGGTTGTCCTCAGGCTTGCAGGTGAAGGGATAGAAGCACAAGCGCGTCATCATACAGCCCACTATGGCATCCGGGCAGAGCTCATGGCAGAGCTTCACAGCTTGAGCGCTGGCAACCATTTGGTGATGCATTGCTTGGTAGATCACCTCCTCAAAGTTCTCGCTCGAGAAGCGATCTTCGATGAGCCCGCCCGAGGTCACCGCATGTCGTAGCATGGCATCTACTTCATTGAAGGTGAGCCAGTATTTGACGTACTTGCCAAACCGCTCGAAACAGGTACGTGCGTACTTTTTGAAAAGGTCGATGGACTCGCGAGAATACCAGCCCTGGAAATCCGTCACCAGCGCCAAGGGCGGATCATAGTGAGAAAGCGTCACCAGCGGCTCAATACCGTACTTCTTGCACTCCTTGAACATGTCCTCATAGAATGAGATGCCCTCCTCGTTGGGCTGCTCATCACGCGGGTCGGTATAGATGCGGCTCCAACAAATCGACATGCGAAAGACCTTGAAGCCCATCTCGGCAAAGAGGGCAATATCCTCCTTATAGTGGTGATAGAAGTCGATGGCACGGCGCTTGGGGTAGTTGGCCTCCGAGTCGGCGGCGAGAGCTTCTTCGAGGTCTTGTGACGTATAGGCGAAGGATTTGGTATAGTCGTCGAGGTCAGGTTCCCGGTATGGCAGGCAATCCTGAATGGTCATGCCCTTTCCGCCCTCGTTCCACGCACCTTCGACCTGATTGGCGGCAATAGCACCTCCCCAGAGGAAGCCGTCAGGAAAGTACAGCGGCGCTTGGTTTTCATACATGCATGGCTCCAATCGTTTGGCTTTGTCGAACCGACTCCATCTGCAGGTCGCCCGTCTTTACCGCCCGTCGCTATCTACAGTTCTTGACGGCTTGCTTTTAGTGCTTTTGGTGTCGACTACTTAAGAGTCTTGATCAATTCGTCACCCGCCTTGACCGTGCCACCATCCGTCACAACAAATACGTCGAGGTAGCTGGACGTGTTGGACACAATGACGGACGAGCAGAGCGAGTACCCCTCGGCGGTGATCGCAGCGATGTCGAAGGTGAGCAGTGTCTCTCCGGCGCGTACATGCTGTCCTTGCTCGACAGACATCTCGAAATGCTTGCCACCTAAGTTGACCGTGTCGATGCCGATGTGGATGAGGCACTCCAGACCGGAGTCCGAAGTGAGGCCAATAGCATGCTTGGAGGGATAGACCGCAGTCACAGTTCCGCTGAAGGGGGCTTTTGCGACGCCCTTGGAGGGGGTGATAGCAACGCCCTTGCCCAGCTCCTCCGAGGCGAATACGGCGTCAGAGATCTTGGAGAGCAGCGAGACCTCACCGGTGAAGGGACTCAGAACCACGTCAACTGCGGTGGTGAGGGCAGGTGCTGCGGGAGTGGAAGCACCAGCCGTCTCGAGCACAGGCTCGACGGAAGCGGCTTTTCGATTGCTGAAGAAGCGCGTACCATCGCCTTCGTCGATACCAAAGAGAATGGTGAGGCCACAGCCGAGCGCCGTCGCAAGTGCGATGCCGATGCACATGAACACGAATTTGTCGTCTACGAAAACGGGCAGGGAAAGGATACAAGAATTTACGTAAGAGTACGCATGGCAGCCCATCAGAGCGACGAAAGCACCCGCGACACCACCGGCGATGATGTCGGCTATAAGAGCGTTTTTGAAAACCATGAGAATGCCGTAGATGCCCGGCTCGGTGATGCCAATGAACGAGGAGATGAAAGTTGACATGCCGATTTCTTTGTTCTCGGACTTCTTGGCGCAGATCCAAACGCCGAGGCACACGCCCACGATGGCCATGGTGCCCATGGTGTTGACGGGCAGGATGAAGTCATAGCCCAGCTGTTGGATGTTGTTTAGGCAGACAGCACCGAGCGAAAGGTGCATACCGGTAAAGACGAGCAAAGAGCGCGTGGATCCAATAACAGCACCTGCGACGATCGGGGAGAACGTAAAGAGCCAAGTGAAGAGCGTGGCGATGCCCTGGGAGAGGTAGTTAGCAATGGGACCGGTCACGCAGAGCGTAATGGGAGCCATAATGAGGCCGGTTACGAGCGGTGTAAAGACAAGGCGCAGAGCCTTGGGCATATGCTCGTCGATGAATGCGTAGACATACTTGAGCACCCACACCGAAAGGATGACGGGGATGGAGCTGGCAGAGTACTTAGCAAACGGAATGGGCAGTACGCCAAAGAGGTACATCGGATCCGCAGAGGCAGCCTGGCCTTCCGTCATCGTGGGATATAGGAGCATGCCTGCGATCACGAAAGCCATGGCAATATCGGTATTGAAGCGCTTAGCAGAGGTCCAGGCAATAAAGAACGGAAGGAAGTAGAAAACAGAGTCAGCGAGTATCGTGAGAACTTGGACGAGCACGTCATCGCTGGCAAAACCGAGATAACTCGTCATGATAGTGATAACGCCTTTAAGGATTCCCAAGCCTCCGAGGGCGGGGATAACGGGCAGGATGATGGCGGCCACGGTCTCGAAGATACCGCCGATACGGAACTTCTTCATCTCCCGCTTGTTCTTTGCAATATCGGCGCTAAGCTTCGCCTGGGCGTTAATGGAATCGAGTTTCTCCTGCACGGCCTTGTAGACGGCATCAACCTCGTTTCCAATAACGATCTGCAACTGCTCGGTGGTATTAACCACGCCGAGGACACCCGGGGTCTCCTTGAGCGCATTTTCCCTGACGAGATCGATGTCATTGACGTAGAAGCGCAGGCGGGTCACGCAGTGGAACACCTCGTGGATGTTGTCCTTGCCACCCACCAAATCGATTATCTGGCTGCTGAGCTTATCGTAGTTCATATCAGCGTTCCCTTCTCCTTCGGTCGCTGGGTTTATGCTCCTGAACGCTCGGATCTGGCCCTTTGCGTTCTACATGATGGGTCGACAAGACTCTGCAGCGCCTTGCCAGCCCGGTTCTACCGTGTTAGATGGGTTTTTGGTCAGCCCTGGGGCTTGATTTGCCAAAGACGCGCTCTATGTGAATCGTGAGATACATTTCCTCGTTCTCACCCACCATCACGCTGTACGTCTTTTCGATGTACACTCTGATGAGCTCAGCGCACCGGTATGACTCCGCATACTGTGTCTTTATGAGGTCAAAAAGCTGTCGATCCTCGAAGTCATCGTGATTGACGGAGTCGAAGGTGACCACGCGCGTCGCGAAGAACTTAAGGTGAACCATTAGACGGTAGTACGCAAGAGACTCGAAGGGGATCTCCTTCTTGAAATAGTTGCGGATGATTGAGTTGATCTGCTGAACTATGCGGGTAATCTCGAAAGTTTGGCTCATGCTCACGTCGGTATCCGCGTTGACCAGATGCAGCGCAATAAAAGCTGCCTCGTCTTCGGGAAGATCCACGTCGAAGCGTTTGTCTAGGTACGTGAGTGCCTCCAACGCGACGCTGAACTCTTCCCGATAGATCATCTTGGTTTCGAGCAAGAGGCGGTTGTAGATGGTGAGACCCTTGCGGAAACGATCGAGGGTGAAGTAGATGTGATCAGTGAGTGTAAGGTAGATGGTATCGTCGAGCTCTCGTCCCAGTCTCATCTTCGCGCTAGCCACTATCGATTGAGCCGCCTCGAAGTACTCTTCTGGGATCTCAACCGCAAGTTCACCAAAGCGGCGTGACAGGGTAGGAACGTTCTGCGAAAAGAGACGCTCTATCTTGCTCTCATCAACCTCGTCACCATGACGCTTCTGGAAAGCAACGCCGCAACCCATCACGATGACATCTTTGCCGCGATCGTTCACGGCTATCGCAATGTTGTTGTTCAGAACCTTAGCGATTTTCAAACCCGCACCCCCCAAAGCATCGCCTATCGATGCCTCGGGCGAACATAAAAAACGGACAACACCGAAGGCATCCCCGTGCACTCTCGGTCTTGCCCGCATAGGCGGTAACAATCCTCATCAAGTTGCGTATGCGATTAACACACCTAACATTCAAAGAAACTTCTTGAAAGAAGTCAAGCATCTTCAAGTTAAATGCCATTTGCCGGGAAAATTCAACCGTTCACGATGACAAAACTCCTCGCATGTTCGGTTTCAGAAGGAGTTAGGCTTAAAGGACAAAAAGTGTATCTTGCTAGTCCCAGTGTCGGAGATGCGCCCACTTGAAAGGGTGGTAAGTATTTAGCCCTCCTCCATGCACAAGCGATAGATATTAATGATGTCACCGCCTCAGGATTAAAGGGATCCGGCTCGACATCCCAAGACTCCGTGAAATAGCGATAGAAGCGGGGTATCCATCTTGTAACAGTACTTCCATCAGCCAAGAGCAAGGCAGGCAACGCCGGCACCATGGGCACTATCATAGAGGCCGCCAACCTCCTGTTGCATTTTGTGTACAGCCATCTCATTCATTTGACCCACACCAAAAATGCCGTTCATCGCCATAGTTGCAGCCCACATGATGTTGGAGCGAGCCTCGTAGCTCGTCGGATCCTTCATGGCGATGGGCAAGAAGTGCCGGACTGTCTTAATGACCGCCTCGCTTAACCTATCGGTGAAATAATCATCGTGCTCGACGGTAAAATAGCGCTCGGATGCATGCGCGATAATGTCCACACCGCCGCAGGCCGTCTGGAAAGGCGAAAGCGTAGGGCTATAGGCCAAAAAAAGTGTTGACTGAGGCTTTTTGGCCTATAAGCCTCCTTTAAGCTCCATGCTCGGTACACTAAAACAAAACAGGCCGGGAGATCCGGCCTGTTAGGTGCTGGTAGCCCGTACGAGATTCGAACTCGTGA
>CAYTTI010000073.1:0-5763 GCA_964440675.1 uncultured Coriobacteriaceae bacterium | reverse complement strand
CGTACGCGTCTGCCAATTCCGCCACGCCCGCATGTAACGTGGGATTCTATATCAGTAAGACGCGCTGTGCAATACACAACCATACTCGGGATGCACGGGTGTGCTCCGTAGCGTACATAGCGTAAACCCGATGTAGCGTAAACGAATGCGCTACATAGCGCAAAGCGATAGAATAATACGTCACACTACCACACCTTCGCGTGTGCTCCGCTGCAGGTATAGTAAGTCAAGGGGGCGTGTGTGGCATCATCCTCTTCGCAAGCTTCTCAAGAGCGTACCCAGGTTAAACAAACTGCGGTAACTGCTCCGCGGCCATCGACCACGATTGAATCGTCTGACCAGCAGCCCACACGGGTGAAACAGCCCGCTGTCACTGCTCCGCGGCCATCGACCACGATTGGACTACCTGGGCATCAGACAACTCAAGTCATACTCCATCGCTACAGCGTGCTCGAAACACGCGCAAGAGGAGGCTTTGCAGAGGTAAAAGTATGCTGGGATACGCGCCTACAGCGTAAAGTTGCCATTAAATGCATTCCACTTGTAGCGGCTGATGCAGCAATGCCCACGACCTCTCCTGATAGAGCCTTAGGCGAGGCGCGCATGGCCTGCATGCTCGAACACGATAACATCGTGAGGGTGTATGACTTCCGAAGTGATAATACCTGGGCGTACATCATTATGGATTACATAGATGGTTTATCACTTGAGGAGCTTATCCATCGGTTAGAGGATTCTACTCTTACCTACGACGAAGCGGCCTATGTTTTACAAGAAGTCGCCACCGCCTTAGACTTTGCCCACCGTAATAACATATTGCACTTAGATATTAAGCCCGCAAACATTCTCATCGACGAAGACGGTAGTATCAAGCTTTCCGATTTTGGTATGTCTGAACTCGCCTCAGCTGTTGGCTGGGAAGGAGCAAGGGGTGGCACCGTTGGCTACATGCCTGCAGAACAAATATCGCGTGGTCTGGTAGATGAGCGCTGCGATGTATTTGCACTGGCTGCGGTTATGTGGGAAGCTCTGTCTGGACGCGCTCCTTTTGTAGCAGATTCGGCTGACGACTCACTTGCAAAAATTAAACGGGGGCCCGTACCGCGCATCTCCGAGCTTGATCCAAAGCTGGAAGGATCCGTAGAGAAGGCACTGCTCAACGCCTTGGCATTTTCGGCCAACAAAAGAACCCTCAGTGTTTTGGACTTGGCTAACAGCATTGTTCCTGTTCTCGGTGATACTCAAGCGGGCTTACGATCTATTCAGCTGCTTTTGGAACAGGGGGACGTCGGCAGCGAACGGGAAAGAAAATCTCCCGCTCGGCAGCATATTCCTCTTGTCGTTCGAGCTCCCTGGCTGGAGATGGCCTGCATTCGCATGTTTACTGCTGGTGTGTGCGGCATACTTGGCTACAGGTTTTTAGGCCCCGTAACCTCCTACTTGATTGGTGGGGGCAAAATCATGGCAACACTTCTGTGTGCTCTTGCGGGAGTGTTGTGGCCGCCTGCGGGTTCGGCACTGGTTATTCTAGGATTGTCGAGCTCTGTCGCCTTTATCAGTCAAGACCCTACAACAACCCTTGTGCGCTCTATTGTAGCCGTCGTGATACTGATAATGAGTGGCACGTGGTGGCGCAATCACGGTCGTGCAAATTACCTGAGCTCGCTTGGATTATTATTGGGTCTTGCTACGGGTTCTTCCACGCTTTCAGTGTGTGTATCTGCCCTGTTTGCCAACCCCGTATCCGCTTGTGCAACGAGTATGGCCGCACGTGTCATGCTTGGTATATGGCCTGCCCTCGCAAGTGTAAGCTACGAGTGGGCGGCTATGATTCAGGCAGTAGCACCCCTTGTTATCTCTTTGCCATTTTGGATAGAAGTTATCGGGTGTGGGCTTGCCGCTGCAATAGGGGCTTTCTGCGCAGCACGCGGCACCACTGCTGCTGTGGTGGGACAGTGTATAGTCGGAATTCTGCTTGTTGTAGTACAATGTAGCGTTGCTATGGTGGAGAATGCCGGGATATGGCAAACTCCCGATCCATATTTTATCGTACGTACCCTAGGATGGGTGGTACTTGTATCGGTACTCCTAGTTGTTTTGACCCCCAAAAAACAGTCGGCAGAGGTGATATAGCGTGAACATACTCAATATGTTCGAAGAACGAGCAGGCGCTATTTTCGGAGAATCACCCTCTGGTCAAACAACACCCTTTTCTTTCAAAAAACTTGCTAAGCGTGCTGTCCGTGCCATGGAACATGAGGTGTACATTATCAATGATGTCGATACAGCACCAGCACTCTATACCGTACTTGTTTCACAAACCGATGCACAAATCATTCAACCCCTATATACTCAGCTTGCACACGAAGCAGCTCAATTTATCAAATCCCAGGCGCAAAAGAAGGGTTATGCCTTTGTAGGCGAACCTTTATTCCGCTTCATTCCTGATCCCGCCCTGAAAAGCGGGAAGTTTTCGGTGTTTGCTGAAAATGTTGATCTCAATACGTTAAACAGGCTCATAGAAGAAGAGCGATCTTTCTTGGGCGGACAAGCGCATCAAATCTCACAACAGGGAGTTCCCCTACGGCAGGCAGCTCCCTCACATCCAAGTCCGGCATCCCAAACACGCCTCATACAAACCCCTCAGGCTCCCGCGCAGGAGTATGCCGAAAATGAGATGGGTCTTACGCGCATGCCAGATGACCTGTCCCCACTCGGCAATGCGCCCGTTGCATCCCCCACTGCCGCTGCTCCCGATGCCTCCGTTCAACTGGTAGCGCCGGCTGTGTCAGCTGCTATGAGCGCGGCTATTACGTCCGATGCCGCAACAGACGAGGCACCGAACACACCAGACACTTCCTCCGTCGTGGAAGAATCTAACGACTCCATTTCAAACGGATCCGCTACCTGCCTCTTAATTGATCAGGAGAGCGGGCGTACCTATACGGTTACGGCTCCTAGAGCTATCATTGGCCGCGAACGCACCGTGCGTGGTATTGTGCTGCACGACCCCAACGTATCGCGCCAGCATGCTGAGCTTACCTACGAAGATAATACCTGGCACATTCGTGACCTCAATTCCACCAACGGAACGCTTATCAACGATGTCGATATCGATGAGTGCATCCTGCAGGACGGCGACCTCATTACGGTTGGCATGTCCAACTTGGAGTTCAAGGGGGACTAAATGATCGATATCATTTTGTTTGCCGGCCGCATACTCTTGGTAGTGCTTTTGTATCTGTTTTTGTTTGCAGTAATGAAGACGGGTATTGGTTTGGTGCGTGGCCAGCGCACCGATTCTGCCATTTGGGGCATCGATGTAGAGAAGGGGTCACGATCCTTACGCGGCCTGCATGTTGACATGCTCGGTCCCGTTGTTGTAGGACGCTCTCCTTCCTCAGACATTGTTGTTGCAGAAAGTTACGTATCCTCAACCCACGCACGCTTTACCATCCAGGGGCCTGCCTTGGTGCTTGAAGATCTCAACTCAACTAACGGCACCTATGTGAACGGCAAACTTATAACCCAACCCGTAACGCTGCGCGATGGTGACGAAGTGCAGATTGGCGATGCCGTTATGCGAGTGAGCCGACGATGATGACCTCCGGAGAGCATTTCTCAAACGATGCGCTGCATCCGGAAACTCCTGTGGATCTCGACTCAACGGGTCCCCTTCCCACAGAAGAGATGCGTAAGTTGCAGCGTCAAGTAATACAAAAGGTGACTGCTGCCGACTACATGGCGGCGCTTGCCCCGGACACTGACGATGACAGCGAGACTACCCCCGATGCTGTAGAGCCAGCGCACGCACCTGGCTGGGAGGGCATCCCTGTGGAAACACGCCTTGATTCTGAAAGCGAATCGGGCTCTGATGAATTTTTAAGCTGGGGATCGCGCACTGACGTTGGGTTGGTACGTGAGCACAATGAGGATGCCATTTTGGTACATGCACCTCTGTTCGGTGTATGTGACGGAATGGGAGGTCATGCTGCAGGCGAGGTTGCCTCGGCCATTGCTGTCGATACCATTGCCACCCACATACCCGATACCGCAGACGATATTTTGCTCGGCGTTGCGGTAGAGCGTGCAAACACGGCAGTTATCCAAGCAGCACAGGAGGGTCTGGGTAAACCCGGCATGGGATGCACCGCTACTGCAGTGATGATTGATAAATCGCACATGGCCATTGCCCATGTGGGCGATTCGCGCGTGTATGTACTGCATGCAGGCACCCTCGTGCGTGTAACGCATGACCACTCCTTTGTTGAAGAGCTTGTCGACGCTGGTGAGATCACTATTGGAGAGGCGCGTCTGCATCCCAACCGCTCTGTTATTACGCGAGCCCTGGGTTCAGACCCCAATATGTATGCAGATCACTTCACCCTCGACGTCGAGACAAATGATCGCATCATCATTTGTTCTGATGGGCTGTCCTCCATGCTATCCGACAGCCAAATTGAATCCATTAGCGTGTCCTCAGTTACCCCACAAGGTGCTGCAGACAACCTCGTTGCCGATGCTCTTGCTGAGGGCGGACACGACAATATTTCGGTTATCGTGGTCGACATCCTCGATGACGGCACCCATGTTGAACACCGCCGCAAACTCCTACGCTCTACTATGGGATGGATGGTCGCTACCTTTACCGTCATATTGTTGCTCGTGCTGGCGAGCCTGCTCGTATACAACCACTCCTATTATCTTGCAGCAGAAGGTGATGCCGTAGCCATATACCAGGGCTTTCAAGGCGAGCTGTTCGGACGGAGCCTATCGCGCCTGGTTGACCTCACCGATGTTGCCTTGGAGGATTTACCTGAGTCGCTGCAAAACGATCTGGAAAGCGGCATATATATTGGTGGCTTATCTGAGGCTCAGGCCACCGTTGACTCCTATCGCGAACAGATTGAAGAGGACCGTGCGTACGAGGAACAAATAGCTCGTAGTGCTGTATCTTCAACTACATCCGATGAAAGTGATGATGGTACGGGCGAGGAGAGCAGCGAAGATGCAAGTGTAGGCGAGGGAGATGTAAGCGAGGGGGATGGTGATGACTCAGCGTAGCATTCACTCCAACCGCAACGTCGAGCTACTGCTTCTTGCTGCGGCAGCGCTTCCCGTATTGCTTATTTACGGCATGTATGTAGTCAATACCGGTGTAGAACTTTCCGTAGAAACCCTAGCCGTACCCCTTTCGCTCCTCGTTGGCTTTGTCGTAGCACACTTTGCGCTGCGCAAGCTCGCACCCGAGGCCGACCCGGCAATATTGCCAGCAGTGTTTATGCTCGCTGGCATTGGTATCACCTTTGTGACCCGTCTTGCACCGGACGATGCAATGGGGCAGGTTGTGTGGCTGTTTGTTGGCATTGCCGCCATGATAGTTGTTCTCTTTTTCGTGCGTGACCTCGATAGTCTGGCACGTTATAAATACACCATTGGCGCAGCCGGTATCGTGCTGCTGATTCTACCCATGATTATAGGAACCGAAATTAGCGGCTCGAAGCTGTGGTTAAGCTTTGGTGGACTCACCTTTCAGCCGGGAGAAATCGCCAAGGTGCTCGTAGTGTTATTCCTGGCAAGTTATTTGTCGGAAAACCGTGAGATACTTTCCATTTCGGCACACCATGTCGGTCCTTTTACCATTCCACGGCTGCGCATGCTGGCACCCATGCTCATTATGTGGGGCGTCAGCTTGATGGTGGTTATATTCGAGCGTGACCTGGGTTGTGCTCTGCTGTTCTTTACTGTGTTTGTCATCATGCT
>CAYTTI010000072.1:0-5869 GCA_964440675.1 uncultured Coriobacteriaceae bacterium | reverse complement strand
TAGGCCTGTCTCTTGGTGAGGCCGAGCCCGAAACCATTGAGTATGGCGTTCCTGCCGTTTTGTACTCTCGTGTAATTACTGGTCCTGTTGCCGTTGTGATTGCGTTTGCTTTCAGCATCGGTATGTACTCATAACGCTATGATTAAGTATCAGGTAGCCATCACAGGCGTGGGAGATGAGGCTCTCGAGTTTTTGGGCGAGGCAGGTAATTTCATCATCATCTTTAACGATGACGCGCCCCCAGAGTTGGCAGAAATATGTGTACTGCATGATAAAGCTGAACTGCTTGCCGATCCCGAGGTGGGCGACACAGTGACCATCTGTGGCTCTGCCTTCGAGATTACCGCCGTGGGTTGGGAGGCTTTGAACACCTTGCGTGAGCTCGGGCACTGCACGCTCAGCTTCAACGGAGCCGCTGAGGTAGAGCGCCCCGGAATAATCGAGCTCAAGGGTGCGCCTGTGACCAAGGAGCAACTCCTCGCAGGTGGGACGATCGAAATTGCGAGTAAGAACTAGGTTTTTACAAGAGCATATAAAGCATCCATATATCGGGAAAGGGTGAGGCTATGTACAACATGAACAGGAAGCTAGCGGAACTGGAGGCAAAGGGAACGCCCATTCAAGTTGGCGTCATAGGTGCCGGCCAAATGGGTCGTGGCATGGTCACCGAGCTCGTAATGATTAAAGGCGAGCGTCCAGCGATTTGTGCTGATATTGACGTCGATCTTGCCGTACATGCTTTTGAATACGGTGGGGTTACTCCAGACCAAATTGTAAAGACTGATGACGCCGCAGAGGCTTCTGCCGCCATTCAGGCAGGGAAGTATGTTGCGACAAGCAATTCCGATTTGGCGACTGCCGTACCTGAAATCGATGTTGTAGTTGACGTTACCGGTGTGCCCGATGTGGGTGCTAAGATTGCGCTCGATGCTATTGCTGCGAAGAAGCACATCATCATGATGAACGTTGAGTCCGATGTTGTCATTGGGCCATACCTCAACATGAAGGCACAGGAAGCTGGCGTTGTCTACACCGGCACCAATGGCGATGAGCCCGGTGCTGTTATGGAGCTGTATGACTTCGCACAGGCTCTCGGTTTGAAAGTTGAGGTTATTGGCAAGGGCAAGAACAACCGCATTGACCGTGAGTGCAACCCCGATACCGTGCTCGAAGAAGCAACCCGGCGCAAGATGTCGCCCAAGATGCTGTGCGCCTTTAAGGATGGCACGAAGACCATGGTCGAGATGGCTGCGATGTCTAATGCGACTGGTCTTGTTCCCGACGTTATCGGTGGTCACGGCATTGCCTGCGATGTGGCCGGCTTGAACGACATGTATCGCCTTAAGGAAGACGACGGTATTCTGAACAAGCATGGTGTTGTCGAGTATGTACGCGGCATTGCCCCGGGCGTATTCGTAACGGTTTCTACCGATAATGAGGAAATTGCCTATCAGATGCAGTATCACAGCATGGGTTCTGGACCTTTGTGGACGCTGTATCGCCCCTACCACCTGTGCAACTTGGAGACACCGCTCACCATTGGTCGTGCCGTGGTGTACCATGAGGGCGTCATTGTGCCTAAGGGCGGGCTCGTGTCCGAGGTTATTACGGTAGCCAAGAAGGATATGAAGGCTGGAGAAAAGCTTGATGGTATTGGTGGCTACACCACATATGGCTCTATCGATACCTACGAGCACGCCAAAGAGGCAGGCTATGTACCCTTCGGTCTGGTTAACAAGAACGCCGTACTCAAGCGCGACGTTACCAAGGGACAGCTCCTGACCTATGATGATGTGCAAATTGATACCAACACACTCATTTACAAGATTCGCCAGGAGCAAGACAAGATCTTCGGGTAGTACTGCCAACCACGTAGTTATATAGCTCGCTTATGCCCCCTGTACGCAGCTACAGGGGGCATTTGTGTAGATTCTCTAAAAAATGTTTTGTAACAAAAAAATTATTGGAAATTTACGTGGAAAAAAATCGATTTTAATAAGTAGCAGAAGAAAAGTCAAGCTTTGTAATTGACCAAAGCCATCCTGTTAGATACATTTTAGAACTGCTGTATCGTCGCAATTGTGTAGTTGCACAAGGCTCGTATTGCGGCAAGCTAGCACATCGCTGAAATTATACAGATAATCCCTGCTTAAAGAAGGAGGAACTGACTCGTGCCAATTGCAAAGTCTACTTCCGCGGCCGCGCAGGACACCAAAGAGCGGGTAATGTTTAGCAACATACCGCTTGCCATGGAGCCACCCAACCTCATATCTGTTCAAAAGAAGTCCTTTGAGCACTTTATGACCGACGGACTCGCCGAGGCCTTTGCCGAGGTTTCTCCTATCGAAAATGCCGCCGGAACTATGGAGCTGACCTTTGGCGAGCATATGTTTGGCGACGCACCGGCCTCGATTGAAGAATGCCGCGCAAAGGATATGAGCTACCAGCGTCCTATGCTCGTAAATGCCCGTTTCATCAATAAGGAAACGGGTGAAATCAAGCAGCAGCTGGTATTCATGGGCGATTTTCCGGTCATGACCGACCGTGGCACCTTTGTTATTAACGGCTCCGAACGTGTGGTGGTATCTCAGCTGGTGCGCTCTCCCGGTGTGTATTTTGCCCAGGAGTTAGATAGCAACGTTCTCGTTCATCGTGTACAGTTTATTCCTACTCGCGGTGCATGGCTGGAGTTTGAGGTAGATAAGCGCGGCCAGCTTGTGGTATCGGTCGACCGTAAGCGCCATCAGTCGGCAACCTTGTTTTTACGTGCTCTGGGCGTTGCAGAGACCGACGAGGAAATAATTCAACTCTTGGGTGACAACGATGTTGTGCATACGACCCTTGAGAAGGATGTTTCACAAACACGCGAGGATGCGCTTATCGAAATTTATCGTCGCCAGCGTCCTGGGGAGCCCCCAACGGTGGATTCTGCCCGCGCACTTATCGAGGGGCTGTACTTCAACCCACAGCGCTACGACTTGGCGCGTGTGGGTCGTTTCAAGATCAACAAGAAGTTAGGTTTGGACATTGACCCCAAGCTACATGTCCTGTGCCATGAGGATCTTATTACGGCACTGCGTTATCTACTGGCACTGCATGCAGGCGACACCACAAAGACGACCGACGACATTGACCACTTTGGCAACCGCCGCGTGCGTACCGTTGGCGAGCTGGTGCAAAACCAATTTCGTATTGGCATGGGTCGTATGGAACGTGTCGTGCGCGAGCGCATGGCTTCGCAGGTTCCCGATGACATTACGCCTCAGTCACTCATCAATATCCGCCCCATCGTGGCTGCTATTAAGGAATTCTTTGGTTCGAGTCAGCTGTCACAGTTTATGGATCAGGCGAACCCTTTGGCAGGGCTTACGCATAAGCGGCGTCTGTCGGCTTTGGGACCCGGTGGCCTTGCGGGACATAAGTCGGGTTCGTCGCGTCGTTCTAACGTACCTACTGCGGTGCGTGACGTTCATAACTCTCACTACGCGCGTATGTGTCCCATCGAGACCCCCGAAGGTCCCAATATCGGTCTCATTGGCAGCCTAGCCTTATACGCCCGTGTGAATGACTACGGTTTTATCGAGACGCCCTATCGCAAGGTTGACAATGGTCATGTAAGCGATGAAGTGGTTTGGCTTACTGCCGATGAGGAGGAGGCGCATAACATTGCGCCGGCAAACACTCCAGTTGACCCTGCGACCAACAACTTTGTCGAGCGCGACTCAAAGACGGGCAAGTTGGTAAAACCGGACTATGTGGTATGTCGAACCCGCGACTTCGATGGCTCCTTCGGGGCTCCTGCCATGCGTCCTATCGAGACAGTCGATCTCATGGACGTAAGCCCGCGTCAGCTGCTCTCGGTTGCAGCATCACTCATTCCCTTCCTCGAGCACGACGACGCGAAGCGTACGCTTATGGGTGCCAACATGCAGCGCCAGGCCGTCCCACTAATCCAGCCTGTCGCCCCGTTGGTAGGAACGGGAATGGAGCGTACGGCCGCACTGGATTCGGGTGAGCTCGTATGTGCCCGCCACGACGGCAAGGTGATCGAGGTGGATGCGGCGCACATTGTCGTCGCCACCGAGGAAGAGGGTACCGAAACCTACGAGCTTGCAAAGTATCAGCGCTCGAATCAATCCACCTGCATTAACCATCGCCCGATTGTACACGTGGGCGATGCGGTGAAGGCGGGAGAGCCTATTGCTGACGGTCCTTCCATCGACCATGGCGAGCTCGCCCTTGGTCAAAACCTCACCATTGCCTATATGCCATGGGAAGGCTTTAACTACGAGGACGGCATTGTTATCTCCGAGCGCGTGGTGCAAGAAGATCTACTGACAACGGTAAGTATTTCGCGTCACGAGATTGACTCCTTGGATACCAAGCTCGGCTCCGAAGAGATTACCCGTGAAATTCCTAATCTCTCGGAGGATATGCTTGCCAACCTTGATGAAGACGGCATTATTCGCATTGGTGCCGAGGTAGGCCCGGGCGACATTTTGGTTGGTAAGGTCACACCTAAGGGTGAGACGGTGCTTACCTCTGAGGAACGCTTGTTGCGCGCCATCTTTGGGGCGAAGGCGCACGACGTGCGTGACACTTCACTTAAGATGCCTCACGGTGCCTATGGTCGCGTGGTCGATATCGTTCGCTTTAGCCGTGAGGCAGGCGACGATTTGCCGCCAGGGGTTAACGAGCTGGTGCGCGTATACGTTGCTCAGCGTCGTAAGATACAGGAGGGCGATAAGGTATCCGGCCGTCACGGTAACAAGGGTGTTATCTGTAAGGTATTGCCTGTTGAGGATATGCCCTACATGGCCGATGGCACCCCGGTGGATGTCTTGCTCGACCCCTTGGGCGTTCCTTCTCGTATGAATGTTGGCCAACTGCTCGAGTGTCACCTTGGCTGGGCTGCCCTACATGGCTGGGATCAGGATGATCCCAACTCCAAACGCTACGTACCAGGTCCTATTCGCGTGGCAAGCCCTGTATTCGATGGTGCTACCGACACCGAGATCGCTGAGGCAATTCGCCGGACTAACATCAACCTGATGAATAAGGCTCAAGAAGATTACGGCGAGCACATGCGTCCTGAGTTTGTTCCGCAGCTTAGCGAATTGGGCAAAACTACTCTGTACGACGGGCGAACTGGTGAGCCTTTCAAAAGCGAAATTACCGTAGGGACCTCGTATATCCTCAAGCTCGGCCACATGGTCGACGACAAGATTCACGCACGCTCAACCGGTCCTTACAGCCTGGTGACGCAGCAGCCCCTCGGCGGCAAGGCACAGTTTGGTGGTCAGCGTTTCGGCGAGATGGAAGTGTGGTCGCTGTATGCCTACGGCGTGGCAAATGTGTTGCACGAAATGATGACCATTAAGAGCGATGACACGACGGGTCGTATTAAGGCGTATGAGTCGATTATTAAGGGTGAGAATGTGCCCGTGGCAGCGACGCCCGAGTCCTTCAAAGTTCTCGTGAAGGAAATCCGCTCGCTCGCGCTGAACATCGAACCGATTTCCTATCATCCGGTCAAACCTGAACCGTCTACTGCGGATATGCGCGAAACAGGCGATGAGCTCCTTGGCTCGGTAAGTGAGCTCGGTCCGGTAGATATTGCGGATGAGTTTGGCGCTGTTGATCCACTGGTTGCGCTCAGTGATACGACTTCTCTTGTGGAGCCCACGCTCACTCAAGAGAGGCAAAGCTTGGCTGCCGAGTCGCTGGTAGGCGATATCTTCGACGAGAAGGAGTAAGAAACTGTGGTAGATTTTGAAACAGTCGACTTCGACGCCATTAAAATTTCGCTGGCCTCAGCAGATCAAATTCGTAGCTGGAGCCACGGTGAGGTGAAGAAGCCCGAAACCAT
>CAYTTI010000071.1:4957-5955 GCA_964440675.1 uncultured Coriobacteriaceae bacterium | reverse complement strand
GTCGCTCCTCGTATGCTTAGTGGGAGCGCTCTGTGCATTCGCGACATGGCGTATCCATCATCTCTGAAAGGTAATATGAAGGAACGTCATGTTCCGAAAGCTAAATAGTGGAACCTAAATAGGGTAGCAGCTCTTTGACGAGCAGATGAACCGTCGTACCCGGGTTAGAGTCCGCTGGGGTGCATCCCTTGTTCGCCTTCTCGAGCTTCTTCGCATTCGTAATCGCCGTCCGCGTGCGAATCTCAAGAACGTCAAACATATCTGTACGATTTTTCTTATACTCGCCGAGCCCCTCGGTACGAAGATAGCGCGTGAGTTTTGGGGTATATGAGTCCCTGTCTAAAGCGGAGTCGACATACGCAAAATGGAGTATGTACCACAGCTCGAAGGCCTCGTTGGTCCATGCGGCG
This sequence comes from uncultured Coriobacteriaceae bacterium, assembly GCA_964440675.1. GTDB lineage: Bacteria > Actinomycetota > Coriobacteriia > Coriobacteriales > Atopobiaceae > CADBMC01. The sequence goes on along the minus strand of CAYTTI010000071.1, from coordinate 5,545 downwards.
TGGTATGCAACGCTCTCATCACTTTCGGAAGCGCACAAATCGGGAACCGCATTGAAGTCGCGGGAGGGGAAGCTGTCCTTGTCGTAAACAAGCCAAACCTGCGTGAAGCCGTCGAGATCCGCCTTGACAATCGACTTCGCCTGCTCAAAAAGCGAGACGGTGTTATCGCCCCGGCCGCGGATCTCCAGTGTGACGTACTCGCCGTGGAACTCTTCATTGATTCTTTTTCTGAAACCCTCGAAATAGTATGGTTCGGTCTTGGTACCTTCGGTAACGATAAGGAAACGCTCAGGACGAATCTTTATCGAGGGGGCAGGAGGGCGCGGCCTGCCCCAGCTCGCCTTCATCCTTTTTGCAGCACTTTCTCTCCCCTTGAGCTCACTGTGTTTCGGAGGTTTATTACTCATCGGCATCGCCCCACTCGAGCATCCTCGTGAGATAGGGGTCTGCACCGTATCTGCCCGCTAGGTACTGCTTGTCGTAAGCGTTCTGAGTGCGCACACGCTTCCCGTCGACATCGGCAATGTCCGCAAGTGAATACAGTGTGGAAGGGCCTTCCGGGGTCTTTGCTGCGAACCAGATTTCGTC